>JBMLRS010000639.1:0-4493 GCA_049240905.1 Elsteraceae bacterium | reverse complement strand
AGCGCCCTGCGGCCGGCCGACGGTCCGTCATAGCGATAGGGGCCGTTGTCGCGGCAGCGCGCGGCGGTCGCCTCCCAGGCCGGCGCGAGGCGCAGACCCAGCGCGACCCGGCTGTCGCTGCGCACCCGGTGGATGCCGTCCACGTCGATCACGGGCATGCCGTCGCCCAGCGCGCCTTCGCTGGGCAGGGTCAGGGCGAGGGCGACGAAGGCGTCGTCCAGCCGGCGATCCTCCAGCGTGCTGGCGAAGGCGGCGATCAGGCCAGGCGACAAGTTTCCGCTGGCGGTCGGATCCCCGATCCGCGCCCGCAGATCGGACATGGCGAGATCCTGGAACGCCTCCCAGCGCGCGAAGGGGTCGCTGTCATGGGCGGCGAGGAATTGCAGCGCGCCGGGCGACCGCTCCGCGTGCAGCTTGACCGGGGCGGAGAAGCCGCGCAGCAGGGAGGGGATCGGCTCCGCCTCCAGCCCGACGATTTCGAAGGTCTCGGTCTGCTTGCGGATCTCCAGGATGCGCGTGCCCGGCGGCGGCGCGGTTGCCTCCCCGGCCAGTTGGATCGGCAGATCGGCGCCGTTCGCGTCCAGCAGGCCGATGGCGAGCGGCAGATGGAACGGCTTCTTGGTCGGCTGGCCCGGCGTCGGCAGGCAGGATTGATCGACCCGCAGCGTCAGGCGGCGCTGCGTTTCGTTCCAACCCCAGGAGACCGTGACCTCCGGCGTGCCGCTCTGCGCGTACCACAGGCGGAACTGATCGAGATCGGCTCCGTTGGCGTCGGCCATGCAGGTCGCGAAATCATCGCAGGTCACGGCCTGGCCGTCATGACGCTCGACATAGAGGTCCATGCCGCGCCGGAAGCCCTCCGCTCCCAGCAGGGTGTGGAACATGCGCACCACCTCCGCGCCTTTCTGATAGACCGTGGCGGTGTAGAAATTTTCGATCGCGATGTAGCTGTCGGGGCGCACGGGATGCGCCATGGGGGAGGCGTCCTCCATGAACTGCGAGGCGCGCAGGCCGCGCACGTCGGCGATGCGCTTGACCGCGGCGGAGCCCATGTCGGCGGAGAATTGCTGATCGCGGAACACGGTCAGCCCTTCCTTCAGGCAGAGCTGGAACCAATTCCGGCAGGTGATGCGGTTGCCGGTCCAGTTATGGAAATATTCATGCGCGATCACGGTTTCGACATTGGCGAAATCCTGATCGGTCGCGGTCTCCGCCCGCGCCAGCACATATTTCGTGTTGAAGACGTTGAGGCCCTTGTTCTCCATGGCACCCATGTTGAAGTCCGGCACGGCGACGATCATGAAATCATCGAGGTCATACTCCAGCCCATAGACGTCCTCGTCCCATTTCATCGAATGTTTCAGGGCGGCCATGGCGTGGTCGCATTTGTCGATGTCCGGCGGGTGGGTGAAGATGCGCAGCCGCACCTTGCGGCCGGACCGGGTGGTGAAGCTGTCCTCCAGCACGGCGAGGTCGCCGGCGACCAGCGCGAACAGATAGGACGGTTTGGGATGCGGATCTTCCCAGCGCGCGAAATGCCGGCCCTCGTCCAGCTTGCCGGAGGCGGTCAGATTGCCGTTCGACAGCAGCACCGGATATTTTTCCGCGTCGGCGGTGATGGTGGTGGTGAAGCGCGCCAGCACGTCCGGCCGGTCCAGGTAATAGGTGATGTGGCGGAAGCCCTCCGCCTCGCACTGGGTGCAGAACATCGTCCCCGATTTGTAGAGCCCCTCCAGCGCGGCGTTCGTCTCCGGATGGCAGCGCGTCTCGATGTTCACGGTGATCGGCCCGGCGGCGGGCGCGGGCAGGGTCAGCGAGTCCGCGTCGAGCTCATAGTCCGCCGGCGTCAGAACCTTGCCGTTCACCTCGACCGACAGCAGCTCCAGCCCGCGGCCGTCCAGGCGCAGGCGATCCGCCTTCGGCCCTTCCGGATTCCGGCGCAGCGCGATGCGGGAGCGGACGACGGACCCGGTCTCCCCCAGATCGATGGCGAGATCCGCCCGGTCGATCAGGAAGGCCGGAGGCTGGTAGTCGAGCCGCTTGATCAGCGTGGGGGCGGAGAGGCTGGCGTCGGGCATGGCGGAACCATCGGTGATTGGGCGAACCCGCCATGACTGAAGCGTCCCGCGCTCAATCGCAAGGGTTGAGTCACGCGCCCGGTCCGCGGACGCCAGCATCCTCGCCGCTCTGTCCTTGCGAGGGCAGCGACAAATTGACCGGGTCACGGCCTTCCCCTCACTCTCCGGTGCTGCTTCGGCCTTGGAATTGCTAAAGCTAAATTGTTCGTGTACGAACGATTTTCCGCCGGGGTTCCGCAGCGCGGCTCGGCCTATTTCGGGAGAGGGAACGTCATGAAGAGTCGCTTGCTTCTGTTGGGCGCGATGCTCGCCAGCCTCGGCGCCGGGCCGGTCTCCGCGCAGCAGCCGCCGATCCGCATCGGCGAGATCAACAGCTACACCGTCCTCACCGCCTTCACCGGCCCCTACCGCAAGGGCGTCGAGCTCGCGGTGGACGAGATCAACGCCAAGGGCGGCGTGATTGGCCGCAAGATCGAAGTGATCTTCCGCGACGACGCGTTCAAGCCCGCCGACGCCGTGCGCCACGCCAATGAATTGCTGCTGAACGAGAAGGTCGATCTGCTGGCCGGCGCCTTCGCCTCCTCCACCGGCCTCGCCATCGCCGACGTCGCGACCCAGCAGAAGAAGCTGTATGTCGCCGCCGAGCCGCTGACCGACGCGATCGTGTGGGAGAAGGGCAGCCGTTACGTCTTCCGTCTGCGCCCCTCCACCTACATGCAGGCGCTGATGCTGGCCGACGAGGCCGCCAAGCTGCCGGCCAAGCGCTGGGCGACCCTGGCCCCGAACTATGAGTACGGCACCTCCTTCGTGGCGCAGTTCAAGGCGCTGCTGTCCAAGAAGCGTCCGGACATCGAATGGGTCGGCGAGCAATGGCCGGCGCAAGGCCGCCTCGAAGCTGGCCCCACCGTGGACGCCCTGGCCGCGATGAGGCCGGATGCGATCTTCAACGCCACTTTCGGTCCGGATCTCGTGCGCTTCGTGCGCGAGGGCAACACCCGCGGCCTGTTCCAGAACCGCTCGGTGGTCAGCGCCCTGACCGGCGAGCCGGAATATCTGGATCCGTTGAAGGACGAGACGCCCGAGGGCTGGATCGTCACGGGCTATCCGTGGGAGGAGGACAACACCCCCGCCCACGCCAAGTTCCGCGACGCCTATCGCGCCAAGTTCAACGATTATCCGCGCCTGGGCTCGCTGGTCGGCTACGCCACCTTCCAGGCGATCGGCGCCGCCATCGCCAAGGCCGGCAGCGTCGACACCGAGAAGATGATCGCGGCCATGCGCGGGCTTGAGTTCGACAGCCCGGTCGGCAAGGTCACTTTCCGCGGCGACCATCAGTCCACCATGGGCGCCTGGGTCGGCAAGACCGCGTTGAAGGGCGGCGTCGGCAAGATGGTCGATTGGAAGTTCGCGGAAGGCTCGAAATATCTGCCGACCGAGGCCGAGGGCAAGGCGATGCGCCCGGCCGGCTCTAACGACTAAGGAAACGGCCCGTGCTCGCCAATCTTGACCCAGCAACCGCCTTCGTCCTGTTGCTGAACGGATTGGCGAGCGCGTCCACTCTGTTCATCGTCGCCAGCGGGCTGTCGATCATCTTCGGCGTCACGCGGATCGTGAACTTCGCCCACGGCTCCTTCTATATGCTGGGGGCCTTCATCGCTTACACCCTGGTCACCACCCTGCCGCGGACGCCTTTGGGCTTCTGGGGCGGCGTGGCGGCCGCCTCCGTCATCGTCGGGCTGATCGGCGTGCTGATGGAGATGGTGATCCTGCGACGGATCTATCGCGCCCCGGAGCTGTTCCAGCTGCTGGCGACTTTCGGCGTCGTGCTGGTGATCCAGGACGTCGCGCTCAAAATCTGGGGGGCGGAGGAGCTGCTCGGTCCCCGCGTGCCCGGCCTGCGCGGCGCGGTCGAGATCATGGGCAAGCGCTTTCCCGAGTATAACCTCGCGATCATCGCGATCGGCCCGGTCGTGCTGCTGGGGCTCTGGCTGCTGTTCCATCGCACGCGCTGGGGCACGCTGGTGCGCGCGGCGACCCAGGACCGCGAGATGGTGGCGGCGCTGGGGGTCAATCAGCGCTGGTTGTTCACCTCCGTCTTCTTCGTCGGCTCCATGCTGGCCGGGCTCGGCGGTGCGCTGCAGGTGCCGCGCGACGCCGCCAACCTCGCCATGGATCTGAACGTGATCGCGGAGGCCTTCGTGGTGGTGGTGGTCGGCGGCATGGGCAGCGTGACCGGCGCCTTCCTGGCCGCGCTGCTGATCGGCGTGCTGCAGGCCTTCGGCATCCTGATCTTCCCGAAAGCGACGCTGATCCTGGTGTTCCTGGTGATGGCGGTGGTGCTGGTGGTGCGCCCCTATGGCCTGCTCGGCAAGCCGGAGGGGCCGCAGCGCGGCGTCGGCGCGGCGGAGCCGATGC
>JBMLRS010000638.1:0-1526 GCA_049240905.1 Elsteraceae bacterium | reverse complement strand
CCCGCTGATCAACGCGGCGTGGAACAGGCTTTTCGCCAGGCCGCGCCAATTGGCGAGACCGCGCGGCGGCGGCGCGAGCGGGTCGCGGCGGGCCTTTCGGCGGCCGCGCACAAAGAGAATGGCGGTTCCCGCCAGCCAGCACAGAATCAGGATTAGTCTCACGCTCTTCGGCTCCCTTGAGCAGCCGGCTTGAGCCAAAGGCCGTCGGCTGTTATCGGATCCCTTGAATAAGCCAAAAGGGTCAGGTCATGCAGGAAATGCTGCGTCGGTTGGAAGAAATGCGCGCGGGCGCCCGGGCCGGCGGGGGCGCGGCGCGGGTCGCGGCTCAGCATGGCAAAGGCAAGCTGACCGCGCGCGAGCGGCTGGAGCTGCTGCTTGATCCCGGCTCGTTCGAAGAATGGGACATGTTCGTCGAGCATCGCTCGAGCGATTTCGGCATGGAGACTCAGAAGGTGCCGGGCGACGGCGTGGTCACCGGCTATGGCACGGTGAACGGCCGGCTGGTCTTCTGCTTCAGCCAGGATTTCACCGTGTTCGGCGGCTCCCTGTCCGAAGCCCACGCCGAGAAGATCTGCAAGGTGATGGACCAGGCGATGAAGGTCGGCGCGCCGGTGATCGGCCTGAATGACTCAGGCGGCGCGCGCATCCAGGAAGGCGTGGCCAGCCTCGGCGGCTATGCGGAAGTGTTCCAGCGCAACGTGCTGGCCTCGGGGGTGGTGCCGCAGATCAGCCTGATCATGGGGCCCTGCGCGGGCGGCGCGGTCTATTCCCCCGCGATGACCGACTTCATCATGATGGTGAAGGACAGCTCCTACATGTTCGTCACCGGGCCGGACGTGGTGAAGACCGTGACCCATGAAGTGGTGACGGCGGAGGAGCTGGGCGGCGCGATCACCCACACCAGCCGCTCCGGCGTCGCCGACCGCGCGTTCGAGAACGACGTCGAGGCGCTGTTGGAGACGCGCCGTCTGATCGATTTCCTGCCGCTCAACAATCGCGAGAAAGCCCCGGTCCGCGCCTGCGCCGATCCGGTCGATCGCGACGAGGCGAGCCTGGACACGCTGATCCCGGCGAGCCCGACCAAGCCCTACGACATGCGCGAGGTGATCGAGAAGACGGTGGACGACGCCGATTTCTTCGAGATCCAGCCGGACTACGCCAAGAACATCCTGACCGGCTTCGCCCGGATCGGCGGCGCGCCGATTGGCGTCGTCGCCAATCAGCCGATGGTGCTGGCCGGCTGTCTGGACATCGCCTCGGCGATCAAGGCCGCGCGCTTCGTGCGCTTCTGCGACGCCTTCAACATCCCGATCCTGACCTTCGTGGACGTGCCGGGATTCCTGCCCGGCTCCGCCCAGGAATATGGCGGCATCATCAAGCATGGCGCGAAGCTGCTGTTCGCCTACGCTGAAGCCACGGTGCCGAAGGTCACGGTGATCACCCGCAAGGCCTATGGCGGCGCCTATGACGTCATGGCGTCCAAGCATCTGCGCGGCGACGTGAACTACGCCTGGCCGACCGCTGAG
>JBMLRS010000637.1:0-1773 GCA_049240905.1 Elsteraceae bacterium | reverse complement strand
GTCGTGATTCGTCGCCATTGGGGGTGGCGTCCATCCGCCGCCATCGTGGCGATCGCGCCGATCGCGATCATGGACATCGGCTTCTTCGGGGCAAATCTGGCGAAGATGCTGGAGGGCGGTTGGATCCCCGCGCTGATCGCCTCCACCCTGCTCCTGATCTGCTACATCTGGTTGAACGGCCGGCAGGCGGCGACCCAGGCGATCTCCAACGAAGCGATGACGGCGGGCAGCCATTCCCTGCTCTCGAACGGACAGGAGCCTGTGCGCGTGCCCGGCACGGCGGTGTTTCTGACCCGTGCGACCCAAGGCGTCCCGCCCTTGCTGGCGCGTCACGTTCACGCGAACGGCTCGCTGCACGAGACAGTGGTGCTGATGACGGTCTCAATCATGCCCGTGCCGCGCATCCCCGCGCGCGAGCGCCTGACCATCGGCGACACGGATGGAGAGGACAACGCCCTCAAGCCCGCGTCGGACCCAGTGAACCCTGGATTCTGGCGGGTGCGGGTGCAATACGGCTTCATGCAGACGCCGAACCTGCCCGTGGTGCTGCGCGAGCTGGAGAGCCTGGGGTTGCCGGTCGATCCGGACAACGCCGTGTTCTTCCTGGGCCATGCGACGATCGTGAGCCGGGAGGACGCCAGCTGGTTCTCCACCTGGCGCACGCGGATCTACGGCTTCCTGGCCCGCAACGCCGCCGAACCCAGCGATCAGTTCAATCTGCCGCCTGACCGAACGGCGGAGATCGGCTTCCGCATCACGATCTAGCGCGACGGTACTTCGCGATCCACGCCTACGCGGCGAGACTCGCTCGTCCAGTCGGCCATGCCGGCCGTCGCCGCGTCCAGCGGGCTGGCGATCGGCTGCGCCGGGGCGCTCGTCTTGCGGCCGGACTCAGATCGGAGGCGGCAGATCGGTGAGCGGGCCGAGCTTCTCCCGCGCGCGCGCCAGAATCGTCGGCAGGTCGTAGGGTTTCACATGGCGAAACATCTCCGGGCCAGGCAGCACGCGGATGTTCGGGCCTTGAACGCATAGGTTCTGACAGACGGACTTGGTGATCTTCACCGGCAATCCTTCGTCCTGAGCCTGCCGCACCATCCACTCGAACAGACGCACGCTGCCGCGGCCGGCGCAGGACGGCCGATCGCCGAACCGCTCGTTGACGCACACCATGATCTCGACTTCTGACATCGGTCCTTCGTCCAGATTAACGCAATGAAGCTCGATTTAGGTTCACTTGCTCGGGCGTCAGCAAGAAGCCGACCAGGACGTCGTAGCCGGCGGCGGCGCGGCCGCTGGGCAGCGGGATTCGCTGCTCCAACTCTTCGATCACGGCGGTCTGACGCTCCCCGTTCTTGAACTCCAGCGCCGAGGAGAACTCCACGCGGCCGAGAACGCGCTGATCCGCGTCGACCACCGCCACGAAATAGCTGACCGTGGTCGCGCCAGCCGACAGGTCAGGCGAATTGCGGCGCGCTTCGATCGTCAGGTTCATGTTCACCGTGACGTTCGCCTTGTTCTTCGGGTAGACGCATTCGCCGCCAATCCGGGTGATCCGGGCCTCCAGCGCGATCGCCTGCGGGGCGCCCTGCGCGACCTGCGTTTGTCCGGGCCCGAACTGCACCAGCCGAGAGGCGTCCGCGATGATCGCGGTGCGCGGGCAACTCGGCACGCCGGTCGTGTCCGTCGATGCGCTGCAGCCCGCCAATCCCAGAACCAGGGCGAGCGCCGCGCCAGTCATAATCCGCATCGATCAATGATCCTTAAAGACTGTTA
>JBMLRS010000636.1:0-2110 GCA_049240905.1 Elsteraceae bacterium | reverse complement strand
GATGATTTCCTTGAGACGGGGATCGACGTCATCAATCCGTGGGGCGTCGAGATCAGTCGAAGCTAGGCGGCGGACGAAGGGGTTCACGCGGGGGAAGCTCGAGATCCAGCCCGCCAAGTGGCTTGAACAGTGCGTTGATGGCGCTGCCCAGCCGTTGAGAGTCCACTTGTGGGCTGTTCAGCGTCGCCCGCAGGATTTCACGAACTTCCTCCTCCATGGATCTGCCGTGTTCGGCGGCTCGGATCCGGAGTCTTCGCTTCAGCGGCTCGTCCAGATTTCGAATGGTGATGCTCGCCACGCAGGAACTCCACTGGAGTCATTGATGAATAACGCTTCATTGATAGCACCTTATATGGCGCTGCGTCATCTCCCAGAGGCTGCCGGTCACCCATTCGTTGTCGCCTCCGGTCTGGTCTGCTAGAACCTGTCACCACGCCTAAGGCGTCGATTCCACGACATTAGGATTTGAATTTGTCCGCACCGCCTCCCGGCGCGCCGCCCCCCGGCATACCAGCCTCCGACATCACGCCGATCACCATCGAAGAGGAGATGCGGCGCTCGTACCTCGACTATGCGATGAGCGTGATCGTGTCGCGCGCGCTGCCAGACGTGCGCGACGGGTTGAAGCCTGTTCATCGCCGCATCCTCTACGGCATGAAGGAAAGCGGCTTCGACGCCGGCAAGCCTTACCGTAAGTCGGCCCGCATCGTGGGCGACGTGATGGGTAAATATCACCCGCACGGCGACAGCGCGATTTACGACGCCATGGTCCGCATGGCGCAGACTTTCTCGATGCGTCTGCCGCTGATCGACGGGCAGGGCAATTTCGGCTCGATGGACGGCGACGCCGCGGCGGCCATGCGGTACACTGAGGCGCGTTTGGCGCGCTCGGCCGAGGCCCTGCTCACCGACATCGACAAGGACACCGTCGATTTCCAGCCGAACTACGACGATTCGACGGTCGAGCCCTCCGTGCTCCCGGCCGAATTCCCCAACCTTCTGGTCAATGGCGCCGGCGGCATCGCCGTCGGCATGGCGACCAACATCCCCACCCATAATCTGGGCGAGGTGGTGGACGCCTGCTGCGCGCTGATCGACGATCCGGACATCTCCATCGACGCGCTGATGGAGATCGTCCCCGGTCCGGATTTCCCCACCGGCGGCCTGATCATGGGCAAGCAGGGGATCATGGACGCCTACCGCACGGGTCGCGGCTCCATCATCATGCGCGGCGCGCACCACATCGAGGACGTCCGCAAGGACCGTCAGGCCATCGTCGTCACCGAGATCCCGTATCAGGTGAACAAGGCGAAGATGATGGAGCGGATCCACGAGCTGTCGCAGGAGAAGGTGATCGAAGGGATCGCCGAACTGCGTGACGAGTCCGACCGCGACGGCACCCGCGTGGTGATCGAGCTGAAGCGCGACGTTCAGGCCGACATCATCCTGAATCAGCTCTACAAGCACTCCCAGCTGCAGACCAGCTTTGGCGCGAACATGCTGGCCCTCAATCAGGGCCGCCCGATGCTGATGAACCTGCGCGAGATCATCGCAGCGTTCGTGGCGTTCCGCGAGCAGGTGATCACCCGGCGCACCGCCTTCCTGCTGGCCAAGGCCCGCGCGCGCGCCCACGTGTTGGTCGGCTTGGCGATCGCGGTCGCCAACATCGATCGGATCATCGAGATGATCCGCGCCGCGCCTGATCCGGTGACGGCGCGCGAGAACCTGGTGGCCGAGGCCTGGCAGGCTTTCGAGGTCGCCCCGCTGATCGCCCTGATCGACGAGCCGGACCGCACGGTCGACGCCGACGGCGCCTATCGCCTGTCGGAAACCCAGGCCCGCGCGATTCTGGAGCTGCGCCTGCAGCGCCTGACCGGGCTGGAGCGCGAGAAGATCGCCGCCGAATTGAACGACGTCGGCGAGGAGATCAAGGACCACCTTCTGGTGCTGGGCGATCACACCGTGCTGATGAGCCGCCTGCGGGCGGAGCTGGTCGCCGTGCGCGATCAGTTCGCCACGCCGCGCCGGACCAAGCTGGAGGCGGCCGAATTCGGCCAGGAGATCGAGGATCTGATCCAGCGCGAGGCGATGGTCGTCACGGTCAGCCATG
>JBMLRS010000635.1:0-2568 GCA_049240905.1 Elsteraceae bacterium | reverse complement strand
CAAGCTGGGACGAAAGCATCTGGACGCTCGGGTCCGGCTACGGCCGTCAGGAGGCTCCGCGCCGCCATGTCGTCGCAATCGACTACGGCGCCAAGCGCAACATCCTGCGCGAGCTGGCGGCCGCCGGCTGCAAGGTCACCGTGGTTCCGGCCGACGCCACCACCGCCGACATCATGCGCCACAAGCCTGACGGCGTGTTCCTGTCCAACGGCCCGGGCGACCCGGCCGCGACCGGCGAATACGCCGTACCGGTGATCAAAGAGCTTCTGGCGGCGGACATGCCGATCTTCGGCATCTGCCTCGGCCATCAGATGCTGGCGCTGGCGCTCGGCGGCCGGACCGAGAAGATGGAGCAGGGCCACCGCGGCGCGAACCATCCGGTCAAGGAGTTGGCGACGGGTCGGGTGGAGATCACCAGCCAGAACCATGGCTTCAAGGTGCTGGCCGAGAGCCTGCCCAAGGGCGTCGAGGCCACACACGTCTCCCTGTTCGACGGTTCCAACGAGGGGCTGCGGGTCAAGGGCAAGAAAGTCTTCTCCGTCCAGCATCACCCCGAGGCGTCGCCCGGGCCGAAGGACGCCAATCACCTGTTCAGCCGCTTCGTGGCCATGATGGATGGGAAATAAGCCATGCCGAAGCGCACGGATATAAAGAGCATTCTGATCGTCGGCGCCGGGCCGATCGTCATCGGCCAGGCCTGCGAGTTCGATTACTCCGGGGTTCAGGCCTGCAAGGCGCTGAAGGATGAGGGCTACCGCGTCGTCCTGATCAACTCCAACCCCGCCACCATCATGACCGATCCCGGTCTGGCGGACGCCACCTACATCGAGCCGATCACGCCCGAGTTCGTCACCAAGGTGCTGGAGCGCGAGAAGATCGACGCGCTGCTGCCCACCATGGGCGGCCAGACCGCGCTGAACGTCGCGATGAAGTTGGCCGAGGACGGCACGCTCGCGCGGCTTGGGGTCGAGCTGATCGGCGCCAAGAAAGAGGCGATCGAGAAGGCGGAGGACCGCCAGCTGTTCCGCGACGCCATGTCGAAGATCGGCCTGAACTCGCCTAAGAGCACGATGGTCTCCACCCTGGCGGAGGCGATGGACGCGCTGGCGACCGTCGGCCTGCCGGCGATCATCCGCCCGTCCTTCACGCTGGGCGGGCAGGGCGGCGGCGTCGCCTATAACCGGGCGGAGTTCGAGACGATCGTGGCCAGCGGCCTGCGTCTCTCCCCGGTCGGCACGGTGCTGGTCGAGGAGTCGGTGCTGGGTTGGAAGGAATATGAGATGGAGGTGGTCCGCGACCATGCGGACAACTGCATCATCGTCTGCTCGATCGAGAACATCGATCCGATGGGCGTGCATACCGGAGATTCGATCACGGTCGCCCCGGCGCTGACCCTGACCGACAAAGAATACCAGATCATGCGCGACGCCTCGATCGCCTGCCTGCGCGAGATCGGCGTGGACACCGGCGGCTCGAACGTCCAGTTCGGCGTCAATCCGGTCGACGGCCGCATGGTGGTGATCGAGATGAACCCGCGCGTCTCGCGCTCCTCCGCCTTGGCCTCCAAGGCGACCGGCTTCCCGATCGCCAAGGTCGCGGCCAAGCTGGCCGTAGGCTACACGCTGGATGAGCTGCAGAACGAAATCACCAAGGTGACGCCGGCCTCCTTCGAGCCGACGATCGACTATGTCGTCACCAAGATCCCGCGCTTCACTTTCGAGAAATTCCCCGGCGCCGAGCCGCTGCTGACCACCTCGATGAAGTCGGTTGGCGAAGTGATGGCGATCGGCCGGACCTTCCAGGAATCCTTCCAGAAGGCGCTGCGCGGCCTCGACACCGGCCTCGACGGGCTGAACGAGATCGAGATCGCCGACGCCGAGGACGGCGCCAATCGCGACGCCGTGCGCGCGGCGCTGGCCAAGCTGACGCCCGATCGTCTGCGTGTCGTGGCCCAGGCGATGCGCTGGGGCTTCGGCATCGACGAAATCTACGGCATCACCGCAATCGATCCCTGGTTCCTGCGCCAGATCGAGGGGATCGTCGCCATGGAGGGCATGATCCGCGAGCATGGCCTGCCGACCTCGCCGGCCGGCATGACCCGCGTCAAGGCCATGGGCTTCTCCGACCGCCGCCTGGATCACCTGGTCGGCAAGCCGGAAGGGACCACCGCCAGCCTGCGCGCTCTGCAGGGCGTGAACCCCGTCTTCAAGCGGATCGACACCTGCGCCGCCGAGTTCGCGTCCGACACCGCCTATCTCTACTCCACCTATGAAGGGGAGAGCGGCGACGCGCCGGAGGACGAGGCGCGCCCGTCCGATCGGCGCAAGGTGATCATCCTCGGCGGCGGCCCCAACCGCATCGGTCAGGGGATCGAGTTCGACTATTGCTGCGTTCACGCCGCCTACGCGCTGCGCGACGCCGGCGTCGAGACGATCATGATCAACTGCAACCCGGAAACCGTGTCGACCGACTACGACACCTCCGACCGGCTCTATTTCGAGCCCCTCACCGCCGAGGACGTGCTGGAGATCATCCACACCGAACAGTCCAACGGCACGCTGAAGGGTG
>JBMLRS010000634.1:0-4238 GCA_049240905.1 Elsteraceae bacterium | reverse complement strand
TGGAGGGCGTCGCGGCCTCGATCGACGGCCCAAAGCGCATCGAGGTCTGCGATCTCTCCGATCCCGAACAGATCGCCAGCGCTTTCGCGGAGGCCGCCTCTGCGTTCGGCCCGATCTCCATCCTCGTGAACAACGCCGGGGTCGCGCCCAGCGCGCCCTTCGGCAAGGTGTCGCTGGCGGATTGGACCAAGGTCCTGAGCGTGGACCTCACCGCCGCCTTTCTGGCTTGTCAGCAGGTCGCGCCGGCGATGCGCGCCGCCAAATGGGGCCGGATCATCAACATCGCCTCCACCGCAGGGCTGACCGGCTATCGCTATGTCGCGCCCTACGTCGCCGCCAAGCATGGGTTGGTGGGCTTAACGCGCGCGTTGGCGCTGGAGACGGCGAAGGACGGGATCACCGTCAACGCGATCTGCCCCGGCTTCGCCGACACTGAGATCGTCGCCAAGGCCGTCTCCACCATCGCTGAGAAATCCGGGCGCAGCGCGGAGGAGGCGAAGGCCGAATTCGTGAAAAGCAATCCGCAGGGCCGCTTGATCGATCCGCAGGAGGTGGCGGATCTGGTGGTCTATCTCTGCGGGGAGGCCGCGCGTTCGATGACCGGGCAGGCGCTCACCATCGACGGCGGCGAGGTGCTGAAATGAGCCAGCAACTGGCCGAAAGCGATCACGAGACCGCCGTCTCCGGCGGCGACCGCATGGAGTTGCGCGCCTGGTTGCGGCTCCTGACCTGCTATCACCTGATCGAGAGCGAAATCCGTGGCGGCCTGCGCGAGAATTTCGACATCACCCTGGCCCGCTTCGACGTGCTGGCGAAGCTGGAGCGCGCGCCGGACGGTCTGTCGATGGGGGAGCTGTCGCGCCGGTTGATGGTTTCCAATGGCAATGTCACGGGGCTGGTCGATCGGCTGGCGTCGGAAGGCTTCATCGAGACCACGCGCCCCGATCACGACCGCCGCGCCCAGATCGTGCGTTTGACGGAGGTCGGCCGCGCCGCCTTCGCCGATATGCTGCCGACCCACCATGGCTGGGTCTCCACCCTGTTTTCCGGGCTCAATCCGGACGAGATCAAAACGCTGCATGCGCTGCTGGGACGCCTGAAGACGTCCGCGCAGCAAGGCCGGGAGGGCCAGAATGGCTGAGCATTTCCTACTCGAAATCGCCGACAAGGTCGCCACCATCACGATCAATCGGCCGGAGCGCAAAAACCCGCTGACCTTCGAAAGTTACGCGGAGCTGCGCGACACCTTCCGCAGCTTCGGCGGCCGCAAGGACATCCAGGCGATCCACCTCACCGGAGCCGGGGGCAATTTCTGCTCCGGCGGCGACGTGCGCGAGATCATCGGCCCGCTGACCGAGATGAAGATGCCCGAGCTGTTGGCCTTCACCCAGATGACCGGCGATCTGATCAAGGCCATGCGCGGCTGCCCGCAGCCGATCGTCGCCGCGATCGACGGGATCTGCGTCGGCGCCGGGGCCTGCATGTCGATGGCCGCCGACATTCGCCTGGGCACCGCGCGCTCGAAGGTGGGATTCCTGTTCACCCGCGTCGGCCTCGCCGGCTGCGACATGGGCGCCTGTTCGATCCTGCCGCGCATCATCGGTCATGGCCGCGCGTCGGAACTGCTCTACACCGGCCGTCTGTTCGGCGGGGAGGAGGCGTTGGCCAACGGCTATTACGCTCGGCTCTGCGCGGAGGACAAGCTGCAGGAAGAGGCCCGCGCGCTGGCGGTCAGCATCGCCAACGGCCCCAGCTTCGCCCATCGCGTCACCAAGCGCATGCTGCATCAGGAATGGGCGATGAGCGTGGACGACGCGATCGACGCCGAGGCCCAGGCCCAGGCGATCTGCATGGACACCGGCGATTTCCGCCGCGCCTACGAGGCCTTCATCAACAAGCAGACCCCGATCTTCGAGGGAAATTAATGTCGGACCTGCCCACGCCGCGCGAAGCATTGGCGGTCACCGACCGCAGTTTTCTGAGCTGGCCGTTCTTCGAGGAGCGCCACCGTGTTCTCGCGGACGCTCTGAAAGGCTGGATCGCTGGCGGCGGCCTGCCCGGCGGCGGTCACGATGAAGCGACCGTCGACGACGACGCCCGCGCGCGGGTGAAGGCGCTGGCCGCCGGCGGCTGGCTGACCCACGCCGTGCCCTCCGCGCCTGATGCGCCGCTGGACGTGCGCAGCCTCTGCCTGCTGCGTGAGCATCTGGCGGCGGCCGACGGTCTGGCCGATTTCAGTTTCGCCATGCAGGGGCTCGGTTCCGGCCCGATCTCTCTGTTCGGCACGGCGGAGCAACGGCATTCGGTGCTGCCGGACGTGGCGGCCGGGCGAAAGATCGCCGCCTTCGCCCTGTCCGAACCCGCTTCAGGCAGCGACGTCGCCTCGATCGCGACCTCCGCGCGACGCGACGGCAATGGCTGGCTGCTGGAGGGGGAGAAGACCTGGATCTCCAACGCCGGCGTCGCCGATTTCTACACGTTGTTCGCCCGCACCGGCGAAGGACCGGGAGCGAAAGGCCTGTCCGCCTTCCTGGTTCCGGCCGACGCGCCGGGTTTGAGCGTGGCGGAGCGGCTGCCGGTGATCGCGCCGCATCCGCTTGGCCGCTTGAAGCTGGACGCCCTGCGTCTGCCCGGCGACGCGCTGATCGGCCAACCCGGCGAGGGCTTCCGCATCGCGATGGCGACTTTGGACGTATTCCGCTCGACGGTCGGCGCGGCGGCCCTGGGCTTCGCGCGCCGCGCTTTGGCGGAGGCGACCTTGCGCGCGGCCGACCGCTCTGTCTTCGGCAAGGCGCTGGCCGACCAGCCCGTGGTGCAGGCGATGCTGGCGGACATGGCGCTGGAGATCGACGCCGCGGCGCTGTTGGTCTACCGCTCCGCCTGGACCAAGGATCATTTCCAGGGTCGGGTCAGCCGCGAGGCCTCCATGGCCAAGCTCTACGCCACCGAGGCGGCGCAGCGAGTGATCGACGCCGCCGTGCAGATCTTCGGCGGCAATGGCGTCGTGGTGGGCAATGTCGTGGAGCGGCTCTATCGCGAGATCCGCGCCTTGCGGATCTATGAAGGCGCGACCGAGATCCAACGCGTGATCATCGGCGGGCAGGTGATGGCGGCGGCGAAGGCCGCGCGGGAGGCTGTTGATGCGTCTGCTTGAACCCTTGGACGCCGGCGGCCTGAAGCTGCCGAACCGGATCCTGGTCCCGGCCATGGTCACCCGCCTGTCTGGCGAGGACGGCCTGGTCAATGAGGCGATCATCGATCGCTATGTCCGCTTCGCCGAAGGGCATGTCGGCCTGATCGTGGTGGAGGCGACGGCGGTGCATCAGTCCCGCTCTGGCCCCCTGCTGCGCCTGGGCGACGACAGCTTCACCGCCGGCCATCGCGAGTTGGTGAAGCGCGTCCATGAGGCTGGCCCGTCGAAGGTGGTGCCGCAGATCATCCATTTCATGAAGGTCGCGCGCTCCGGCTGGCGCCAGACCATCGACATGCTGAGCGCCGAGGATATCGACGGCATCATCGCCGCTTTTGGTGATGCAGCGGCCCGCGCGCAGGATGCAGGCTATGACGGGGTGGAGCTGCATTCGGCCCACGCCTACACGCTGTCCTCCTTCCTGTCCCGCCGCAATCCGCGCCGTGATCGGTTCGACGGCCGCACGCTGGAGGGCCGCTTGGCCTTGTTCGGCGAGGTCTACGCGCGGGTGCGCGAAAAGGTCGGCGCCGAGTTCCCCATCGGTGTGCGCTTTCTGGCGGAGGAGGCGATCAAGGACGGCTACACCGTGGAGGACGCCAAGCTGATCGCGCTGCGCATGGCGAAGCTGGGCGTGGCCTATATCAGCCTGTCGGTCGGCGGGAAGTTTGAGGACGCGATCCTGAAGGAGGGCCAACCGCCTTATCCCTACACCGGCTATTCCGGCGACCGCTGCATGCCCGGCGACCAGTATCCGGCTTTGCCGCACGCCCATCTGGCCGCCAGCATCAAGCGCTTCGTGAACAGCCATGGCCTGACCACGCCGATCGTCTCGGTCGGCAAGATCTCCGACCCGGCGGACGCCGAAGGCCTGCTTCAGCGCGGAGAGGCGGACGTGATCGGCATGGCGCGCCAGCTGCTGGCCGATCCCGACTGGCCGCGCAAGGTGGCCGAGGGCCGATCGGACCAGATCATCCGCTGCATCTACTGCAATGTCTGCAAGAACCTGGACGAGAACTTCAAGGAAGTGACCTGTTTCCTCTGGCCCAAG
>JBMLRS010000633.1:0-1372 GCA_049240905.1 Elsteraceae bacterium | reverse complement strand
GATCGCCTCGGGCGCCTGGGCTTGCTCGTCGCTTTCGGTCGGCGGCACACGGAAAATGATGCGCCAGACATCGGGCATGCGCAGCAGGCTCATCGAGGCGTCGCCGTCGAACACATAGGTGACCGGGGCAAGGCCCGGTGCGAAGGCGGACAGGTCGGTCTTGGTCATCAACCTGAGCACACGGTTCGGATAATCCTCCCCGTCGAAGGGGATCTCCAGCAGCTCGCGCACCCGGCTGCGCGCGCCGTCCGCGCCGACCAGATAGGCGGCCTGCGCGGTCTCCAGGCCCTGCGGGGTGTTGAGCGTGAGCGTGACGCCCGCGGCGTGCTCGACGAAATCCGCCAGCTCCGCCTCGAACTGGATCGAGGCGTGCGGGAAGGATTTCAGTCGCGCGACGAGGCCGGGCGTGATCTCGCTCTGCTCCAGATGCAGCCGGAAGGGGAATTTGGTCTCCTGGCCGAGCACGGCGAGGTCGAACTCGGCCAGCACCGGTCCCTTGGCCTGACGATACTGAATCCGATCGGCGCGCCAGCCTTTATGGATCACGGGGGCCAGCACGCCCAAAGCGTCCAGGATCTCCAAAGTGGAGGGATGGAAGGTCGAGGCCTTGGAGGCGCGGCTCAGCCCCTCGCGCTTCTCGAAAACCTGAACCGGCACGCCGCGTTCGGCCAATGCTACGGCGAGCGCCAACCCGACCGGGCCGGCCCCGGCGATGGCGACGGACGTTACAACGGGGGTGGCGCTCACGCGGCTTTCGACCGCGATCCGATCAATCCGAGGATCTGGCTGGCCGCAGCGGGAATGTTCGTGCCCGGCCCGAAGATCGCGGCCACGCCCGCCTTGGTCAGCGCCGGATAGTCCTGGGGCGGAATCACCCCGCCGCAGACCACGATGATGTCGCCGGCGTTCTGCTTGCGCAGCGCCTCGATCAGATCCGGCACCAGGGTCATATGGCCGGCGGCCTGGGTGGAGACGCCGACGACATGCACGTCGTTCTCGATCGCCTGCCGGGCGACCTCGTCCGGCGTCTGGAACAGCGGGCCGATGTCCACGTCGAAGCCGATGTCGGCGAAGGCGGTGGCGATCACCTTGGCGCCCCGGTCATGGCCATCCTGGCCCAGCTTGGCGACCAGCATGCGCGGGCGGCGACCCTCGTCGCGGGCGAAGGAATCCACTTCGCGCTGGATCCGCGCGAAGCCTTCGTCGCCCTCATAGGCGGCGGAATAGACGCCGGTCACGCTCTGGGTGGTCGCCTGATGGCGGGTGTAGACCGCCTCCAGCGCGTCGGAGACCTCGCCGACCGTGCAGCGCGCGCGCATCGCCTCGACCGAGAGGGCCAGGAGATTGCCCAGCCCGCTCTTCGCGGCGGCGG
>JBMLRS010000632.1:0-1696 GCA_049240905.1 Elsteraceae bacterium | reverse complement strand
CTTGGCGCCGGTCTTGGCGGCGATCCGGCCGGCGTTCGCCATCGCCGCGGCGCGCCCGCCCATGCCGCCGACCAGCAGGAGACAGGGCTCGCCCGAGGTCAAGGCGCGCGCCGCCAGCTCGATCGCGCCGTCGGCGACCTTGCGGCGCGGCGCGATCACCGGCGCGGGGGCCGGAACGCCCCCCATGTCCCAGGCCGCGTCGCCCGGCAGAATCAGCGAAGCGAGCTTGCCCGGCGCCGACATCGCCATGCGGATCGCCTCCGCCGTGTCAGGACCGACCGCGGCCGGCGTCTCCGTGGAGCGCACCCAATGCGACCAGGTGCGGGCGACCGCCTCCACATCCGAGGTCAGCGGCGCGTCCAACGCCCGGTGATATGTCGCGTGATCGCCGATGACGTTGACCATCGGCGTGTTGGCGCGCCGCGCGTTGTGCAGATTGGCGAGGCCGTTGGCGAGGCCCGCGCCGAGATGCAGCAGGGTCGCCGCCGGCTTGTCCGCCATGCGGGCGTAGCCGTCGGCCGCGCCGGTCGCCACGCCTTCGAACAGGGCCAGGACGCAGCGCATCGCCGGGAAGCGGTCGAGCGCCGCCACGAAATGCATCTCCGACGTGCCTGGATTGGCGAAGCAGGTGTCGACCCCGCCGGCCAACAGGGTGCGCACCAGCGCTTCCGCGCCGTTCATACTCTCGCTCAAGGCTTTCCTCCAATGATCGATCAGATCGATTGTTTGCGTTTGACGCCCGCCGGATCCGATCCCGCCGGTCATACTAGACGCTCCAACCGCTCTGGCAACCAGCCCAAACCGAGGTGACGGCGCTTCTTTGTTTTAGTTATTTCGCATATAATAAATTAAATCGCCCTCAAGGAGCCGAAATGACCACGACTGACTTCACGCCCCTCGCCGCCCTGGCGGGCGGCGCTTTGATTGGCCTGGCGGCCGTCGCGATGATGGCGCTGGTCGGACGGATCGCGGGAATCAGCGGCGTTCTGTCCGGCCTGCTGCCGCCGCGCGAGGCGGGGACGCTGTCCGGAAGATGGGCCTTCGTCGCCGGGCTCGTCGCGGCGCCGCTGGCCGCGCTGCTCGTTGTCGGAGAACGCCCGGTCGTGACGATCGAAGCCAGCCCGGCCTTGCTGGTCCTCGCGGGCTTGCTAGTCGGGTTTGGTTCGGTCTGGGGCGGGGGCTGCACCTCAGGGCATGGCGTGTGCGGGCTGTCGCGCCTGTCCCAACGCTCAATCCTCGCGACCGCCGTCTTCATGGGGGCCGCGATGGCGACCGTCTTCCTCGCCAGAGGAATGGGAGGATGGTCATGAAGCCTGTCGTCGCGCAGTTCTGCGTTGGGCTGCTTTTCGGCTTCGGCCTGATCGTCAGCGGCATGGCGAATCCCGCCAAGGTCTTGAATTTCCTGGATGTCGCAGCGATCGCGACCGGCCAGTGGGACGCGAGCTTGGCGTTCGTGATGGCGGGCGCGGTCGGCGTGGGGTTCGTCGGCTATCGCCTGGTCCTGCGCTGGCCGGCGCCGTTGCTGGCCGATCGCTTCCACATGCCCGCTCGACGCGACTTCGATTCCAGGCTCGTCGTCGGCGCCGCCCTGTTTGGCGTCGGCTGGGGGCTCGCCGGCTTCTGCCCCGGCCCGGCCCTCATCGCGCTTGGGTCCGGCGAGATCCTCGCATGGCTGTTCGTCGCCGCCATGCTGGCG
>JBMLRS010000631.1:0-4454 GCA_049240905.1 Elsteraceae bacterium | reverse complement strand
GCATCTGGTGTTCGCGACCGGCATGTCCGGCAAGCCGAACATGCCGCGCTTCAAGGGCCAGGAGCGTTTCCGGGGCGAACAACAACATTCCTCACAGCATCCTGGGCCGGACGCCTATCGCGGCAAGCGGGTGGTGGTGATCGGCTCCAACAACTCCGCCCATGACATCTGCGCGGCGCTCTATGAGGCCGGCGTCGACGTGACCATGGTGCAGCGCTCCAGCACCTTGGTCGTGCGATCGGAGGTGATGGCGCAGGTCGGTCTGCGCGAGCTTTACTCGGAGCGCTCGATCGCCCGCGGAATAACGGTCGACAAAGCGGATCTGATGTTCGCCGCCATTCCCTTCCGGCTGCTCGCCCGCCTCCAGAAACCCGCCTTCGACAAGATCCGCGAGATTGACCGCGACTTTTACGCCGGGCTCGAGAAAGCCGGATTTCTGCTCGATTTTGGCGAGGACGACACCGGCCTGTTCACGAAATATATCCGACGCGGCTCCGGCTATTATATCGACGTCGGGGCGTCGCAACTGGTGATCGAAGGCAAAATCAAGCTGGCGGTCGGACAGGTGGCGGCGCTGACGGAAGACTCCGTCGTGCTGGAGAACGGCGCGCGCCTGCCCGCCGACCTGATTGTCTACGCAACAGGATACAGTTCGATGAACGGCTGGATCGCCGATCTGATCGATCAGACGACCGCCGACCGCGTTGGCAAGGTCTGGGGCGTCGGCTCAGACACAGCCCTGGATCCCGGCCCCTGGGAAGGCGAACTGCGCAACATGTGGAAGCCCACCCAGCAGGAGGCGCTATGGCTTCAGGGGGGCAACTTGCATCAATCCCGCCACTACTCGCTGTTTCTCGCCCTCCAGCTGAAAGCGCGAATGGAAGGGCTGGCGACACCGGTTTACGGCTTGCCAGCCGTCCATCATACCGCGTGATCGCGCGCTCGAAGGCTCGATGCAAACGCTGGAGGAGAAAAACTTCAACAGAACGTCATACAAGCGAACTGACATACACCGTTTGATACAAGTGAGGATTGATTAACGCGCTCAATTGCTTCAGGGTGCAGCGTCCAAATCAGACGGTACATAAGTTGAGTCGCTGCGTGGATCACGTTTCCGCCGAAGATGAAATTGAGACTCTGGCGCTTGCGATTGAGCGAGACAGGCTCGACCTGCTACAGGAGACATATCGACGCCATGATCGTCCTGCGCCTGAGTTGGTCTGGAACCCTCAGATCGCCGACCTTCCGCATGTCGAGCTGCAGTTCCTGATCCGGCATTGGGATCATCTGCGCGGCCATGGCCGCCTGCCCCGCCATAGCAGGATCGACCCGTTGGACATGCAAGAGGCGCTTGGCTTCCTGATGCTGCTGGAGGTCATCGACGGCGGCGCCGATTATCGTTACCGCCTCTATGGCTCCAAAGTGGCCGACCGATCCGGCGTCGACATGACTGGCCGCCGCCTGTCCGACTTCGAGATCGAGCCCCTGACCAAGCGGTTCTTCATCGCCGGCTACCGCGCCGTGGTCCGCCGTCGCGAGCCGCTGGCGACCGTGCATGTCCACGCGCCGAACATCGCGATTTCCTCCACGATGCGTCTGATCCTGCCTCTTTCGGACGAAACCGACGCGGTCTCGCGCCTTCTCGTGGGCAATATCCCCGGCGGCTGGCGGCCGCCAAGATAGCGCGCTTTGAACTTAGCCTGACTTGCGCAAAGCCGAAAAGTCGCTGTTTTTTCAAGAAGTTCTGAGCGAGATCCGCTTGCTTTGAGGCGGCTCCAGTCGTGTGGGTGGGCGCCATTCCCCCGGGATATTGCCGACTAAAATCCTTCCAACCTCTCCTTTATCATTCGCGAGCGGCAGGATCAGGCGGACCGTGTCCGTAGCGGCGACAAAAGGCGAATGGTTGTGCTGCGTCAGCAGGGGGATTTTTCGGGCGACCACCGCGCGATATCCGGCCATGAAAAAATCAACAAAGACTGAATCGACTTTGAGATTCGATAGCAGCTTGCCGGTCATATCCACGCTGTATCGGTCGACGACTTTCGAACCGTAGACGCGGTAGCGAAAATCCGCGCCGCCATCCACCACGTCCATCAGAAACAGGAAGCCCAGCGCGTCCCGCATATCCAGAGGATCGATCTGGTCCTGCCGAGGCATCGGCTTGTCGCCGCGAAGCTTCCGCCAATAGGCAAATAGACTACGCAACTCTCCAGACGCTAGGCTCGACTCGTCTGGAGCCCAGAAAACGCGCGGCTTGATGCTGTTCGCCCGGCGGTGAGTTCCGGCGACGGACTCCCACCTCTCGTTAAGAACCGCCGCTTCCAGCAAGAGACTAGACACGGTATTCAAGGACGGCGTTCATCGCAGGTCCCCTTCCGTATTTTGTTCTTCTAGACAATTGATATACGAAAATGCGCCGATAAGTATACCATATTATCGTACCAATACTATTCGTCTTTCGCATGCTTGCAGCACGAATAAGCAATATGGCCTATCTCATGCAGGTCGTCGATGCATGTTCGACCATGCTCACGATGTCTTGGAAACCAAGCGGGTCCTCAGCTGTTCGCGCTTCGCGACATAGTTGAAAGGGCGCTGGAACAAAATCGGCTTGCGTCGAAGCCGATCTTGTTCGGAACTCCATGAAAGACAGCGCGTTTCCGGTTTATCGCTATTCAGACTAGGTCGAAACCGCGCTAGCGCCCCTCCCCCTCCAGCGCGCCGAACAGTTGCGCCAGGGTTGAGAAGGCGAGTTTGCGTGTCTTGCGGTCGAAGGTGACCAATCCCTTACGGTTCAGGCCGCGCTGGAACGGGTTCTGGCGGCGCTCGCTGCGGAAGTCATAGAGCAGCCAGACCGCAATGCCCTGGATCCAGGGAATCTCGTTCAGAATTTCCATCTGTCGGCGATAGTAATTCGCCTGGAATTCCTCGGTGTAGCGCTCCTCCAGCCCGCCATGATGGCCAGATGGGGCGTCCGCGCCGGTTTCGGAGATCAGCACCGGTTTGCCGGGATCGGAGTTGCGGCCGATCGCGGCCAAATCGGCGACCTCCGGCTCGTACCAGCCGTAATACTCGTTGATTCCGATCACATCGAGGTGAGCCGCCAGCCGATCCTCGATCCGTTTGGCCTCGCGGTTGATCAGGCAGGCGGCGGAGACCAGGCGGGTGGGATCGGCCTGCTTCACCCGGCGAGCCAGCTTCCCCATGAAGCCCAGCCGCGCGTCCGTGTCCGCATTCTCATTGCCGACGCCCCAGAGGATGACGCTGGCGCGGTTATGATCGCGCGTCATCATCTCCAGCATCTGGTTCTCGGCGTCGGCGTATGTCGCGGCGTTGGCGAAATCGATCGCCCAATAGACCGGGATCTCGGCCCAGAGCAGCACGCCGATCTCATCCGCCAGCTTCGCCGCCAGCTCGTGATGGGGGTAATGCGACAGGCGCAGAAAATTGCCGCCGAGGTCGCGCGCGTCGGTCAGCATGCGACGGACGATCGTCTCGTCGGTCATCTTGCCGAGATCGGGGTGATCCTCATGCACGCAGGCCCCGCGCAGATAAATCGGGGCGCCGTTCAGCAGGATCCGCACGCCTTCGGTTCGGATCTCGCGGAAGCCGACGCGATCGGTGACGCGGTCCGCCTCCCAGGTGACGGCGAGGTCGTAAAGCGTCGGCGAGGCCGGAGACCAGAGCCGGGGCGCCGCGTCCAGCTCCAGCGCGCCCTTGCCTTCCAGGAACCGGATCTCCGCCTCAAGCCCAAGCCCCGGTATGGCCAGCTTGGCGGGGGCGGCGGCGTCCTTGTCCGACAGGGTGATCGCCACCCGGATGCGGCGGAATTCAGAGTTCGGGACAAGCTCGACCCGCAGGTCCTGGATGAAGCGTGGCGGCAGGCGCAGCAACTCGATCTCGCGATAGATCCCGCCGTAATTGAACCAGTCGAAATGGCGCATCGGCACGCGCTCGCGGCCGCGCTTGTTGTCGACCATCAGCATCAACCGGTTGGGTCCCGCGCGCAGATCGGTCAGCTCGACGAAGAAGGGGGTGGAGCCGCCGCGATGCCGGCCCAAAAACCGCCCGTTCAGGAAGATCCGCGCCTCCTGGGCCGCCGCGCCGACCCGCAGGAACACGCGCTCGCCAACCGGCCCTGGGTTCCAGTCCAGATCGCGGCAGTACCAGGCGGCGCCCTCATACAGCTTCCACTCCGGCTCGATCAGGTTCCAGCAGCTCGGCACGGGAACGGTTCGGCCGGCGCCAGGATCCCAATCGGCGGTGAGGATGCGATGCTCCAGCGGCCGGTCATCCTCGCGATACCATTTCTGACGCAGGCCGGTGTCGAACGGATCGATCGCGAAGCGCCACTCGCCGGCCAAGCTTTCGGTCCGGCGGCCGCCCATGAAGATCAGGCTCTGATGATCAAACTGGGGGAACAGATAAGGCCGCTCATACTCCTCATTATGGAG
>JBMLRS010000630.1:1032-1502 GCA_049240905.1 Elsteraceae bacterium | reverse complement strand
ATCGTCCGGTGCCGCGCATGATCCTGGCCCCAGGACGCGGCGCCGGCGCGCCCTCGGCTGGCGATCGGCTGCTTGTCCGGCTGGAGCGCGAAGGCCCGCGCAAATATTCCGCCATCGCCATTCGCCGCCTGGACAAGCGAACGGAGCGCTGCGTCGGGCAATTCGCGCGCGACGGCCGGCGCGGCGGCACGATCCGCCCCACCGATCGCCGCCAGAAAGAAGAGCTCTCGGTCGGGCCTGAGGACACGATGGACGCCGCCGACGGCGAGTTGGTGCTGGCGGAAGTCAATCCGGCCCTGACCATGGGAGCGCGCCACGCCGTGGTGATTGAGCGGCTCGGGCCGCTGGGCGCGCCGAAATCGATCAGCCTGATCGCGATCCTCGCCAACAACATTCCCACCGAATTCCCCGTCGCGGCGGTGAAGGAAGCCGTCCGTGGCACCGAAGCGGTCATTCACCTGGCCTGCATT
>JBMLRS010000630.1:0-1022 GCA_049240905.1 Elsteraceae bacterium | reverse complement strand
GCCGAAGCCGCCAAGCCGGTGACGCCGGAAGGCCGGGTGGATCTGCGCGATCTGCCGCTGGTCACGATCGACGGGGCCGACGCGCGCGATTTCGACGACGCCGTCTTCGCCGAGCCGGATTACGACCGCGCCAATCGCGGCGGCTGGCACTTGATCGTCGCGATCGCCGACGTGGCGCATTACGTGAAGCCCGACTCCGCGCTCGATAAATGCGCCTATGAGCGCGGCAACTCCGTCTATTTCCCCGACCGCGTCGTGCCGATGATGCCGGAGGCGCTGTCCAACGATCTCTGCTCCTTGCGGCCGGACGAAGACCGCGCCTGCATGGCCGTGCATATCTGGATCGACGCCAAGGGCGAAAAGCTCAGCCATCGCTTCGTGCGCGGGGTGATGCGCTCCACCGCGCGGCTGACCTATGAGCAGGCCCAGGCGATCGCCGACGGGACGCTGGAGAGCCCGTTGGCGGAGCCGGTGGTCAAACCGCTCTATGGGGCTTACGGCGCGCTGACCAAAGCGCGGGAGGCGCGCGGCACCCTGGATCTGGACCTGCCCGAACATCGGGTGATGGTCGATTTCAAGACCGGCGCGGTCACCGGCGTCACCCGGCGCGAACGGCTGGACAGCCATCGCCTGATCGAAGAATTCATGATCACCGCCAATGTCTGCGCGGCCGAAAGCCTGGAGACGGCGAAGCAGCCCCTGCTCTACCGCGTGCATGACCAACCGCCGGCGGAAAAGGTCGCCGCGCTCGCCGAGTTCCTGCGGCTGAACGGCTTCAAGCTCGCCAAAGGCGACGTGATGCAGCCGCGCCATTTCATGGGGGTGTTGCGCCAGGCCGCCGGCACGCCGCAGGAAGCGGTCGTGCATGAGTCGGTGCTGCGCGCGCAGTCCCAGGCGATCTACAGCCCGCATAACCTTGGCCATTTCGGGCTGGCGCTGCGGCGCTACGCCCATTTCACCTCGCCGATACGCCGCTACGCCGATCTGATCGTGCATCGCGCCTTGATCCGCGCGCTCGGATT
>JBMLRS010000629.1:0-1646 GCA_049240905.1 Elsteraceae bacterium | reverse complement strand
AGCAGCAGCAGCATCGGCAACAGCAACGCCGTCACCCAGGCCATCTCCGCCCTGAGCGGCGGGAATCCCGCCCAAGCGGCGGCGCTCGCCGCTTCGGCCATTGGCGCGGCTGAGCAGCTGCTGTCCACCAATCCGGCGGCGGCCCTCGCAGTCGCCGGCGCGACCGTGCAGATCATCCAGCCCAGCGCGGTGCAGGTCGGCGCGCCGCCCCAGACCGAAACCGTGCTGACGACGGCGGCGCGAATCTTCTCCAACCCCGCCGTCGTGCGAGTGCAGCCGGATCAGGCCGCCGCCCTGGCGACGGCCACCGTGCGCGCCGCCGTCACCAACGGATCGGCGACGATCATCGGGAACGTCTCAAACGCCGCCGTCAGAGTGGCTGAGCAGATCCTTCCGAGCAACCCGACCGCAGCTGTCACTCTCGCCTCCCTCACCGTCAACAGCGTGCAGAACCTCCCGGTCCAGCAAGGGGCACCCACCCAGACGCTCGACATCGTGGCCACGGCCGCGCGTATCTTGATTCAACCGACCGCTCAGATATCGCCCCCGGAGCAGCGCGCCAACCTCGCCTCCAGCATCTTGACCGTGGCCAACGGCGCCGTCGTTCAGCAGCAGACCGGCGGCTCGGCGGTGCTGAACACTACGAATAACTACCTGCAGACGAACGGCCAGATCGCGAGCCAAGTGAGCAACTTCACGAACGCGACGCAAACGCCCACGCAGCAGATCCAGACGCAGAGCCCGCTTACGCAGTCCGAGCGGTTCCAGGACACCCGCCCGCCGGCCGAGGAGAGTTTGATCCGGCAGGCCAGCCCGACCTGACGCTCGCCCCATCGAGCGCCCGCGCCGAGGCCTGGGCGGCCTTTCGCGTCGCTCTCGCCCCTTTGGGCCCGATCGGAGCCCACGCCTTCGGTCATCTGATCAATATCGGCTCTCAGGTGGGCTTGGCCGCCGTCTTGGGCGCGGAGACCTACGGAGCGCTCGGGCTCGCGTTACTGACCGCGTCCACCCTGATCTTTCTCGGCGATCTCGGTTTCACCTCCGTGCTCGTCCGGGTCGCCGCCACCGGGGGCGACTGGCGTTTGGCGTGGGCGCGCGCCTTGACCCCAAGGCTGGCGATCACGCCCTGCGCATTGGCGCTGGCCTTCGCCTATTGGGGTGGGCGCCATGGTTTCGGCTCGCCCGGCGCGCTCTGCCTGGTCGCAGCGACGCCGGGAATCCTGGCCTCCCTCGTGAACGCCACGCCCATCCTTTACGCGATCGGAGCCGGCAAACGCGCGGCGGCGGCGACCTACCTGCGCTGGACGATCTTCGCCCTTGGAACCGTCCTGGCTCTGGCCACGCCGGAGCCGACGACGGCAGCGTTGCTTGTCGGCGCCGGCTTCTCGGTCGGCCTTGTCGCGCAGAGCTTGTTCGCTGCGCGCGCGGCCGATCTGTCCCTGCGCGCCATGCGCCCAGTCGCGCAAGGATGGCGCGACTCCAATGCGAACGCGGCCATGTCCCTCTCCATGCTGATGGTGGTCGCCGCACTGAACGACCGCGCTCCCGCTTTCCTGATCGAAGCCGCCGCTCCGACTTACCTCGCGGCGGCCTTGCTGCTGACCCAGATCCTGTCCGGGATCACCGGTCTGATGACCCAACTCGAT
>JBMLRS010000628.1:0-2266 GCA_049240905.1 Elsteraceae bacterium | reverse complement strand
CGGCCAGCCCCTCTCCGCCTTTCTCGCCGCCGGCGCTCTCGACCGGCTTCATCTTCTGGTGGCGCCGGTTCTGATCGGCTCAGGCCTGCCAGGGATTGTTCTTCCGCCAATTGCGACAATGCATCAGGCTTTAAGGCCTGCCGTTCATCCGCATTTATTGGGGGGCGGGGAGTTTCTTTTCGATTGCGACATGGGGGCGATGGGATGACGCGTTGGCCGAGAGCGATCAGAGCGATGCATTGGGCCATGGCCCTGTTCATGTTTTTGGCCCTGGGAACCGGACTGATCATGGAAGATCTGCCCGGCGGCGCCTGGCAGAATTTGACCTACAATCTGCACCGCTCCTTCGGGGTGACGGTGCTGGTTCTGGTGGTGATTCGCATCGGTCTGCGATTGGCGCTGGGCGCCCCGCCTGAGGCGCGCTTCAGCAGCCCCTTCCAGGCATTCGCCGCGAAGATCACGCATAAGCTGTTCTACGTCACCGGGGTCGCGATGCCGGTCGTGGGTTGGGTCGGCACCTCCGCCTTCGGCGCGCCGGTCATTGTTTACGGGCTCGTCACGCTCCCTCCGCTGGTCGCCAAGAGCAAGCCTTTGGCGGATTGGACGCTTGGTCTGCATGAGGCGATCGGCAACGCGATCATGATCCTGATCGTCGCTCATGTCGCTGGCGCGCTGTACCATCACTTCTTCCTGAAGGATGGATTGATCCGGCGGATGTGGCCGCTTTAGGGCGTTTTCAACCCAGTCTGAATCGCGAACGGCCGAAAACGCGCAGCTTTTACCGAAGTTCTGAACGAGATCTGGCCATCCTGTTCACTCGCCGGTCGGTGGTGTCGCGAGCAGGTCCAGATGCCCGATGATCGCCTCTCGTCGCGGCGCGGCGCGCCAGGCTTCGATCAATTCTCCGGGCTCGAGTTCCGCCGCCGCGCTGGCGACGCCGTCCATCGTGGCCTGCGTCAAGGTCTTGTCCGCGGCGCGCAGCAGCCACGGGCTCTCCGCGTGGCTCGCCTCATACCCGCGCCGCCTCAACGCTTCGGCGCGGGCGGCGGCGCCGGCTGGGCCCAGCGCGGCGCCGGTCCCCTTGTCCCGCGTCTGATGTTGGTTGAACAGGGCCTCGACACGGGCGTCATGGTGGTGCGGCGGGGTCCAGGACATGCGGCCGTCATAGGACAGCGCGGCGTAGAGCGGCAGGCGCGACGCGGCGAGAAGGTCGGCGAACCGCTCCAGCCATTCGACCGACACCAAATCGAACAAGGCCGAGGCCCCGACAAGATCGGCTTCCCCCGCCTGCACCGGCAAAGGATCGTCGGCCAGATCCGCGCGACGAAACGCGACCCTGATCTCCTTGCCGGCGCGGATCAGCAAAAGCCCCTCGGTCGTCCGCTCCGCCCTCTCCGCCCAGGCGGAGAGGCGCGGGATGGCGGCGGACAGAACGACGGGGTCGCCATCGATCAGCAGCCAACGCTGATGGCGTGGCAGCAGCGGCGCAAGCGCTCGAAGCAAAGAACCTGTGCCGCAACCGAGGTCGGCGACCGAAACATCCGCTTCGGCGGCGAACAAGGCTGTGGTCCTAGCGAGCAGCTCCATTGAGCGGGCCGCGGCGTCCGCCGGTTCGCGCAAGTCCAACCATGCTGGATCAAAGCCGCTCACGCCGTGGCTCCCTGGCATGCCGCGAGGATGGCGGCGGTGGTGCGCGGCCAATCCGGCAAGGAGCGCCCGGCGGTCCAGGCTCCTTCGGCCAACTCGGCCGCGCGGGCGGGATTGTCCAGCGCTGTGGCGAGGGCGGCGGCCAGCGCGTCGGCGTCACCCACTGGAAACAGCAAGCCGGCGTTTGATGGGACCAGCGCGACCGTGGCCGCCGCCGCGGCTCCGATCACGGGAAGGCCAGCCGCCAGGGCGTCGGCGACGGCCATTCCGTACCCCTCGAAATAGGCGGGATGGACGAAGAAGTCGGCCGTCGCGTAGGCCTGGTCGAGATCCCGGTCAAGCAGCGCGCCGGTCAACTCCACCCGTGCCGTCAGCCCGGCCGAACGTATGCCCGCTCTGACGGCTTCCACCGTCGCCGGATCGCGATCCAACGCCCCGACGATGGAGCAGCGCCAGTCGCGATCCTTGATCTGCGCCAGCGCAGGGATCAGCAGGTCATAACCCTTGCGCGGGACCAGCGATCCGACCGCGAGCAGAATCGGTGGACCGCCGCCGCGTCGGGCGCGTGGGCGGCGAGCGACCCCGGGAGGCGCGATCGTCACTCGGTCGCGCCTCACGC
>JBMLRS010000627.1:0-6892 GCA_049240905.1 Elsteraceae bacterium | reverse complement strand
TGCGCCTCGCCCCGTGCGCCTCGCCCCGTGCGCCTCGCCCCGTGCGCCTCGCCCCTTTCAGCGCCGACGGCCGAGCCCAAAAAAACCGCAAGCGCCGATAGCGAATCGGCGGGTCGGCGCCCGAATTTTGACCAAACCAAGGCGAAGCTTGGCGTCGCCGCCATCCGGCGCCGGCCGCTGGCGATGATTTTTGGCGCGTCGTCGATTGCGGCCCGTAACTTGCTCAACACCAGAGTATGGAGTCATCAAGCGCCGCCGCCGCCATTGATCACTGGGAAGCCCGCCCCGACGGGGCATCGCGACATTTCACGGCGCGGCGCGCCTTGGCGCGCGCCGCCAACCGGCAAATGACCGTCCGCCCTCTTCAATGCCCCCCTTGTAGACGTCGTCAGAGCCTGATTAAGGTAAGCGCCTCGACGACCGGGGGGCCGCATCGGCCAGGAAAGCCGAAGTAGATGCTCTCCAGTAATACTCGAGTACGGTTCACGCACTGTTTTGGGAACGCCGAATTCGCATGTGTCTGCTGATGTCGACTGATGCGACGCCAACGACGTCAGCGCTTCATCTAGGCGCCACGCGATTTTCGCGGCTGAATCCTATGACCGGGACCCGATTTTTCGCCCCCCAAAGACCGCTGATCCCGCGACGCTCCGTCCGCCGCGGGCCTCTTTTTCACACCTAGCCGAAGCCACTTCGGGAGCCGCCGTCATGGAGTATTTTCTGCAGCAGCTGATCAACGGCGTCACGCTGGGCGCCATGTTCGGGTTGATCGCCATCGGCTACACGATGGTCTACGGCATCCTTGGAATGGTGAATTTCGCCCACGGCGACATCTTCATGATCGGCGGCTTCGTCGCGATCATCACCTTTCTCGCCTTGGGTGTGGTGGGCGTCACCTGGGTGCCGTTGGCCCTGGTCCTGATGCTGGCGATGGCGATGTTCTTCACCTCCATCTACGGATGGGCGGTGGAGCGAATAGGCTATCGAGCGCTGCGCAACTCCAACAAGCTCGCGCCGCTGATCTCGGCCATCGGCATGTCGATCTTCCTGTCGAACTACGTCCAGATCCTGCAGGGCGCGCGCAACAAGGCGCTGCCGCCGATGATCTCGGGCGGGGTCGACATCATGACCAGCGCGACCGGCTTCACGGTGAAGATGGGCTACATGCAGATGATCATCATCGTGGTGACCGTCGTGCTGATGGCGTCCTTCTCGCTGATCATCTCCCGCACCTCGCTGGGCCGGCAACAGCGCGCCTGCGAACAGGACATGAAGATGGCGCGCCTCCTGGGCGTGAACGTCGACCGCACGATCTCCCTCACCTTCGTGATGGGGGCGGCCCTGGCCGCCGTCGCCGGCATGACCTGGCTGATGTATTACGGCATCATCGACTTCTTCGTGGGCTTCCTGACCGGCATCAAGGCTTTCTCCGCCGCGGTTCTGGGCGGCATCGGCTCGCTGCCCGGCGCGATGCTGGGCGGGCTGCTGATCGGCCTGATCGAGGTGTTCTGGTCGGCTTATTTCACCGCCGAATACAAGGACGTCGCGGCCTTCGCGATCCTGGTTCTAGTGCTGATCTTCAGGCCCACCGGCCTGCTGGGTCAGCCCGACGTCGAGAAGGTCTGAGATCGCCATGTCGGGAAAACACGCCCCCGCCCGCAGCTTCGCGGACATGTTGAAGGACGCCGGGCTCATCGCCTTCGCGGCGTTGGCCCTGGCCTTTCCGCTGGTTGGATTTCAGACGATCGACCGCGCCGCCTCGATCTCGCTGGATTACCGGTTCGGTGAGATGTTTTTCTCGGTCGGGGTGATCTTTCTGGGCCGATTGTCGCTCAATCTGGCCGCCGCCGGCTTCGCCCGGCCGATCATGTACGCCTCGGCCGCGCTGACCGCGCTGTATCTCATCAACATCTCCGCAGGGATCATTCCGATCGCCTACCCGACGATCGGGTGGCTGACCTTCATGGTCGTCGCCGTGATCGCGATCCGCTGCTACTTCATCTTGCGGAAGATCGAGTCCGACGACAACGCGGAGGCGGTCGCCGCAGGCGGGTTGGCCAAGTCGGACCGGATCGGCGAGGTGGCCGCCTTGATCGGCCGTTACCTTGGGCCGATCGCGATTGTCTTTGCCGTGGTGATGCCTTTTCTGCCCTTCGCGGATCAGCGGATGGTGGACATCGGGATCGTGGTGCTGACCTACATCATGTTGGGGTGGGGTCTGAACATCGTGGTCGGGCTCGCCGGCCTCCTCGATCTCGGCTATGTCGCGTTCTACGCGGTGGGGGCCTACACCTACGCGATCGTCGCCAAGGAATTGGGGCTTAACTTCTGGGAAGCCTTGCCGCTGGCCGGCGCGCTCGCGGCCCTCTTCGGAATCATGCTGGGCTTCCCGGTGCTGCGCCTGCGGGGCGACTATCTGGCGATCGTCACGCTCGGCTTTGGCGAAATGATCCGTCTTGTGCTGCTGAACGGGCCGGAGCTCAGCCTGCTGGTCAATGGCGCGAAGGGCATCGGCGACATTCCCCGCCCCAGCTTCTTCGGCCTGCAGTTCTCCATCGTGCCCAAGGAGGGGGTGACCTCCTTCCATCAATATTTCGGGATAGATTTCTCGCCGATCCATCGGATCATTTATCTCTACTTCATCATTCTCGGCCTCGCGATGATCACCAACTGGTTCACGCTGAGGATCCGAAAACTTCCCGTCGGCCGCGCCTGGGAGGCGCTGCGCGAGGATGAGATCGCCTGTCGCGCTCTCGGCATCAATCCGACCAACACCAAGCTGACCGCCTTTGCGATCGGGGCGATGTTCGCGGGTTTCGCGGGCTCCTTCTTCGCGACCCGGCAAGGCTTCATCAGCCCGGAAAGCTTCAACTTCATGGAATCGGCCGTGATCCTGGCGATTGTGGTGTTGGGCGGCATGGGCAGCCAGATCGGCGTCGTGCTGGCGTCCTTGCTGTTGATCGGCGGGCCGGAATACTTCCGCGACCTCGCGATATTCCGGATGCTCGCCTTCGGCGGGTTGATGGTGGCGATCATGCTGTGGCGCCCCCAGGGACTGTTGTCCTTCCGCGCGCCGACGATCAAGCTGAAGCTGCCGCCCGACGCGCAAACGGCAGCGCGGTGAGACCGTCATGAGCAAGAAGCCGCTTCTTGAAGTTCAGCACCTCACCATGCGCTTCGGTGGCTTGACCGCCGTCGATGACGTTTCCTTCACCGCGCAGGACGGCCGCATCACCGCGATCATCGGCCCGAACGGCGCGGGCAAGACCACGCTGTTCAACTGTCTGACCGGCTTCTACAAGCCCACGGTCGGGCAGTTGACCTTGCGGCCCTCCAACGGCCAGGAGTTCCTGCTGGAGCGGATGGACGGGTTCCGGATCGGTCAGATCTCGCGCGTCGCCCGCACCTTTCAGAACATTCGGCTGTTTCCCGGCATGTCCGTGCTGGAGAACCTGATCGTCGCCCAGCACAACAAACTGATGAAGGCGTCGCTCTGGACCTTGGGCGGCTTGTTCGGACTGCCCGGCTACCGCAAGGCGGAGGCCCAAGCGGTGGAGTTGGCGCGCTACTGGCTGGAGCGCACCAATCTGCTGAGACGCGCGAACGACGACGCGGGCTCCCTGCCCTACGGCGACCAGCGCCGCCTTGAGATCGCCCGCGCGATGTGCACTGAGCCCTATCTGCTCTGCCTGGACGAGCCGGCGGCCGGCCTGAACCCGCGCGAGTCGGAAGAGCTGAACGAGCTGCTGCTGTTCATCCGCAACGAACATAAGATCGGCGTGCTGCTGATCGAACATGACATGTCCGTGGTGATGAAGATTTCCGACCACATCGTCGTCCTCGACCATGGCGCCAAGATCTCCGACGGCACGCCTGAGCATGTGCGCAACGACCCCGCCGTCATCCGCGCCTATCTCGGAGCGGAGGAGGACGAGGAGTTGCCGCCGGAGATCGCCGAGGATCTTCGGGCGCACCATGGCGCTGATGGGGGGGCGCGCTGATGCTGACGCTCTCAGGGGTTCACACCTTCTACGGCCATATCGAAGCGTTGAAGGGCATCGACGTCGAGGTGAAGAAGGGGGAGATCGTCACCCTGATCGGATCGAACGGCGCCGGCAAATCCACCCTGTTGATGACGATCTGCGGCTCCCCGCAGGCCCGCATGGGCTCGGTCATGTTCGACGGGCAGGAGATCACGCGCATGCCCACGCACATGATCGTCCGCGCCGGCATCAGCCAAAGCCCGGAAGGGCGACGGATCTTTCCGCGCATGACCGTGCTGGAGAATCTGCAGATGGGCGCCCTGCTGGGCGATCCCGCTCATTTCGACCAGGATCTGGAGATGGCGCTGGATCTGTTCCCGATCCTGCGCGCGCGGCAGACTCAACGCGGCGGCACCTTGTCCGGCGGCGAGCAACAGATGCTCGCCATCGCGCGCGCGCTGATGAGCCGTCCCCGGCTGCTGTTGTTGGACGAGCCGTCGCTGGGCCTCGCTCCGCTGATCGTGAAACAGATTTTCCGCACCATCACGGAGATCAACGAGAAGACCGGCATGACCATCCTGCTGGTCGAACAGAACGCCAATCAGGCGCTGCGCCTTGCGCATCGCGGCTATGTTCTGGCGAACGGACGGATCGTGATGAGCGGCACCGGCAAGGAGCTTTTGGCGAACAAAGAAGTTCGCGCGGCCTATCTGGAGGGCGGCTGACATGTCGGCGAGCATTGTGGGAAGCGTCTCCTGGCACGAATTCATTCTGCTGACGCTGATCTTCTTCGGTTGGATCGGCTACATGACCGCCGCCTCGCTAGGGCGCACCTGGCGACCGGCCTGGCATAACGTGGCCTATGGCTTCTGTCTGGCCGGCGCGAACCGCTTGTTGGAGATGATGCTGTTTCAGGGCGATCTTTCGTCTCTGCGGGGCTTTCTGGTGGCCAGCGGCTATCTGATCGTCGTTATGCTGTTGTCCTACAGAATTACGGTCACCAAGATGATGGTGACCCAGTACCCTTGGCTATACGAGCGCACAGGGTTGCTCGGATGGCGGGAAAAGAGCGCGGGTTGAGAGGCCCCGCTCTGGCTGTCGGCCGTCGGCGTCACGCCGGTTGACTCAAGTGAAGTCGCGTTTTTGACTTAATCCATGTCGTCAAACAGGGAGATTCATATGAAGGGTCTGAAATCCATCCTCTTGGCCGCCGTCGCGGCCACGGCGCTCAGCGCCGCCGCCGCCAAGGCGCAGGACGTGGTCGTCGCCACCGCCGGCCCGATGACCGGCGGCGACGCCGTGTTCGGCGAACAGATGAAGCGCGGCGCCGAAATGGCCGTGAAGGACATCAACGACGCGGGCGGGCTTCTGGGCCGCAAGCTGAAGCTCGAGATCGGCGACGATCAGTGCGAGCCGAAGCAGGCGCTGCCGGTCGCGAACTCCTTCGTCGCCAAGAAGGCGGTGTTCGTCGCGGGCCATTATTGCTCGGGCGTCTCGATCCCGGCCTCTGCGGTCTATGTCGAAAACAACATCATGATGATCACGCCGGCCTCCACCAACCCGCGTCTGACCGACGAGGCGAAGGCCAAGGGCTGGAAGACGGTCGCCCGCTCCTGCGGCCGCGACGACATCCAGGGCGTCGTCGCCGGCAATTTCCTCGCCAAGGAATATAAGGGCAAGAAGATCGCCATCCTGCATGACAAGACCCCCTACGGTCAGGGCATCGCGGATGAGACCAAGAAGGCCGCCAACAAGGCTGGCGTCACCGAAGCCCTCTATGACTCGTTCCAGAAGGGCGACAAGGACTTCACCGCGCTGGTCAGCAAGATGAAGCAGCAGGGCATCGAAGTCGTCTATGTCGGCTCCTACCACACGGAAGTGGGCTTGCTGATGAAGCAGGCGCGCGAGCAGGGCTTCGGCGCCCAGTTCATCTCCGAAGACGCGCTGGTGACGGACGAGTTCTGGAAGATCGCGGGCCCGGCTGGCGAAGGCCTGCTGATGACCTTCGCGCCGGATCCGATCGCGAACCCGAAGGCGAAGCCGGTGGTCGATAAGTTCGTCGCCTCTGGCTACAAGCCCGAGGGCTACACCCTGTACACCTACGCCGCCTTTCAGGTGTGGGCGCAGGCCGTGAAGGCCGCCGGCACGTTCGACGCGCAGAAGGTCGCCGCCAACATCCATGGCAAGACGATCGACACCGTGATCGGCTCGCTGATCTATGACGACAAGGGCGACGTCTCGAACAGCGAATATGTCTGGTACAAGTGGAGCAACGGCACTTACGCCCAGATCAAGTAGCCTTTTGATCTGACAGCTCGCGGACGGCTCGGCGGGAAACCGCCGGGCCGTTTGCATTTAAACGACAGCCAAGGACGGCATGGGCGGAGCGATGCAGCGAAATTTCGACGTGGTGATCATCGGCGGCGGCGCCGTCGGCAGCGCCATCGCCTATTTTCTGGGCGCCAATCCTGACTTCACGGGCAGCGTCGCCGTGGTCGAGCGCGATCCGAGCTATGAACGCGCCTCTTCCTCGCTCTCCACCAGCGCGATCCGCCAGCAGTTCGGAACCAAGCCGAACATCGCGATGTCCGCCTACAGCATAGAGTTCCTGCGAGACGCGAAGAACCGCCTGAGCACAGCCGACGCGCCGGCGGAGATCAGCCTGCGCGAACAGGGTTATCTGATCCTCGGCGCGCCGGAGCATGTGACGGCCTTCGAGGAACGCCACGCCGTGCAGCGCGCCTGCGGCTGCGCGACCCAGTTGCTCTCCCCCAATGAGATGAAGCGGCGCTTTCCCTGGCTGAATGTCGAAGGCGTCGGGATCGGCGCCTACGGCCCGGAGAAGGAGGGCTGGTTCGACGGCCCGGGCCTGATGCAGGCCTACAAGCGCAAGGCCCGTACGCTGGGCG
>JBMLRS010000626.1:0-3682 GCA_049240905.1 Elsteraceae bacterium | reverse complement strand
CGAGGGCTGGTGGAGCCGCCTGATCCGCGCCTCCGGCTACAAGGGCCGGGTCGTCGAGGCGGCCGCCGGGATCAAGGCGCGCGAGATGGTCGGGCATGACCATGGCCACGGCCACGGTCATGGTCACAGCCACGGCAAGCCCGCCGCCGGCGGCAAGCCGTCGACGACGAAGGACCCTCATGTCTGGCACAGCATGGCGCTGGCGCAGAAGCAGGCGCGGACGATCGGCGACGCGCTCACCGCCGCGCGGCCGGTCGACGCCGCCTATTTCGCAAGCCGGACCGAGGCCTATGTCGCCCGCCTCGCCGCATTGGACGCTTTCGCGCGGGCGGAGATCGGCAAGCTGCCGGCCGATCGGCGCAAGGCGATCACCTCGCATGACGCCTTCGGCTATCTGGCCGCCGATTACGGCCTCACCTTCCTGTCCGCGGTCGGCGTCAGCACGGAGAGCGAGGCGTCGGCGGCCGGCGTCGCCAGGCTGATCCGCCAGATCAAGGCGGAGAAGATCCCGGCCATCTTCGTCGAAAACATTTCGGACCCGAGGCTCGCCCAGCAGATCGCTCGCGATTCCGGCGCGAAGATCGGGGGAACCCTCTACTCCGACAGCCTCAGCGCGGCGGACGGGCCGGCGAGCAGCCTGGAGCGGATGTTCCGCCACAACATCGAGACGCTGGTCGCGGCGCTGAGTCCCTGACCCCAAGATATATGACAAATTTATTGCGGCGCTTCCGAGGCCGCCGCTAAGCTCCCTTTTGTCCTGAGGGAAAGCCGCGCGCCGCAATGCTCCATCTCGAAAACCTGTCGAAGCGATTCGGCGGCACGGTCGCGGTGGACAATGTCTCGCTGGTGCTTGAGCCCGGACGGTTCGTCGGCGTGATCGGCCGATCCGGCGCGGGCAAATCCACCCTCTTGCGGCTGATCAACCGGCTTGTCGAGCCGGGGAGCGGACGGATCCTTTACGACGATCTCGACGTCACGGCGCTGAAGGGGCGCGCGCTGCGCGACTGGCGCCGGCGCTGCGCGATGATCTTCCAGCAGTTCAATCTGATCGGTCGGCTGGACGTGATGACCAATGTTTTGGTCGGCCGGCTGACCTTCTCGTCGACCCTGGGCTCGGTCCTCCGGCGCTGGTCCGAGCAGGATAAAGCCGTCGCCCTGACCGCGCTCGATCTGTTCGGCATGGCGGAGAACGCCGGCCAGCGGGTCGATGGCCTGTCCGGCGGTCAGCAGCAGCGCGTCGCCATCGCCCGGGCGCTGGCGCAGCAACCGCAGATGATCCTGGCGGACGAGCCGGTCGCCTCGCTCGACCCGCGCAACACGGCGCTGGTGATGGACGCGCTGGCCAAGGTGAACCGGGATTTCGGCATCACCGTGCTGTGCAACCTGCATTCGATCGATCTGGCCCGGCGCTACTGCGACCGGCTGATCGGCATGGCCGCGGGCCGCGTGGTGTTCGACGGCCCGCCCGAAGCCCTCACCCCCGCCCTCCTGCGCGATCTCTACGGCTTCGACGCCGAGGAGCAGATGTTTTCAGAAGAAGGACCCATCGCATGTTGACCAGACGAATTTTGCTCGGCCTCGCCGCCGCCGCCACCTTCGCCGCCCCCGCCTTCGCGCAGAGCTGGAAGGCCAAATATCCTGAGCTCGTCTTCTCATCGCGCCGGCCGAAAACGCGACCGGCGTGACCGAGCGCTGGAGCCCCTTCATCGCCTATCTGACCAAGGAGCTGGGAACCAAGGTCACCTTGCGCATCGTCAATGACTACGCCGCCGTGATCGAAGGCCAGCGCGCCGGCAACATCCACATCGCGCAGTATGGCTCCTCCGCCTACGCCCGCGCCTGGGCCACCGGCTCCAAGATCGAGCCCTTCGCGATCGAAGTGAACCGCGACGGCACGACCGACTACAGCTCGGTCTTCTATGTGAAGAAGGAGAGCCCCTTTCAGAAGATCGAGGATCTGAAGGGCAAGAACCTGGGGTTGGTCGATCCCAACTCCACCTCCGGCAACAATGTCCCGCGCTTCGCGCTGAACAAGCTGCAGATTGACCCGGAAAAGTTCTTCGGCAAGGTGGTCTACGCCGGCAGCCATGAGAACGCGATCATCGCCCTGTCGCAGGGCGTGGTCGACGTCGCGGCGACCTGGTGGAACGACGAGAAGGAGTCCAACCTCTACTGGATGGCCTCCAAGAAGATGATCAATTACGACGATTACCGGATGATCTTCAAATCGGACGCGATCGTGAACGCGCCCTTCGTCTATCTCGCCGATCTGCCGGATGATCTGAAGGCGGCGATCCGCGCGGCGTTCCTCAGCGTCGTGGAAAAGGACAAGCCGCTCTACGAGAAGCTCTACAACGTCAATCAGCCGGGCTGGCGGCCGATCACCCACAAGGCCTATGAGCCGATCGTGGAGTTGAACGCCTTCGTCGACGCGCTGCGCCGCAGAGCCTCCCCGTAAGGTTCGTTCTTGGAAACGCCACTCGGCGTCGCCCAGCCAAACCTCGACGCGCTCAACCGGCGCTATGAGGCGGCCACGGTGGGGCGGCGCCGGCGCTTTTACTGGTTGATGGCGGGCGTCGCGCTCGCCGCTTCGCTGTCCTCCTGGGTGGCGGAGGTCGATCTCGGCCTGCTCTGGCGCAAGGGCGACGGATTCTTCAGCTACTTTCAGCGGATCTTCACCTTCGACAGCGGCGATCTGCGCGGCAAGTCCGTGTTCTCGGATCCGGCGGAATGGTTCTGGGGGCTGAAGAAATGGCTGTTGCTGCTGCTCGACACGCTCCTGATCGCCTTTCTCGGCACGCTGCTGGGCACGCTCGGCGCGCTGTCGCTGTGCTTCGCGGCGGCGCGGAATCTGACGCCCAACCGCTGGGTCGCCAGCTTGACCAAGCGCGCGCTGGAGTTCTGCCGCACAGTCCCGGAAGTCGTGTTCGCGCTGATCTTCGTGATCGCCTTCGGGCTGGGCCCGCTGCCGGGCGTGCTGGCGCTGGCGCTGCATTCGATGGGCGCGCTCGGAAAGCTGTTCGCGGAGACGGCTGAGAACATCGACCCGAAGCCGATCGACGGCGTGACCGCCGCCGGCGGGAGCTGGACCCAGATCGTCGCCTTCGCCGCCATGCCGCAGGTGATCTCCGTCTTCGTCAGCAACAGCCTGTTGCGCTTTGAAATCAACGTGCGCAGCGCCTCGGTGATGGGCTTCGTCGGCGCCGGCGGCATCGGTCAGACGCTGTTGGAGGCGATCCGGAAATTTTACTACGCCGACGTCTCGGCGATTCTGATGCTGATCCTGGCGACGGTGATGCTGATCGACAGCGCCTCCGGCTGGCTGCGCCGACGTCTGCTGGACGCGGGCAAAGCCGCATGAGCCAGGACCTTCTCGCCAAGGCGCGGGCCGATCTGCCGGCGCTGCAGGAGCGGTTTCCAGAACGCTTCCGCCCGAACGCCAGAACCAGGATCATGGTCTGGGGGACGCTTGGACTGCTGCTCGCCTTGGTTCTGCTTGCGCTGTGGCGGCTGGAGATCGACGCCAGCCGGCTGCTGAGCGGCTTTGGCCGGCTGTTTCATTTCCTGGGGCTGATGGTCCCGCCCTCGCCCGGCAATTGGGCGCGCTTCCTGATGTTCGCCCAGGCGCTGGCGGAGACGGTCGCGATCGCCTTTCTCGGCACGCTGCTGGCCAGCCTTCTGG
>JBMLRS010000625.1:0-6806 GCA_049240905.1 Elsteraceae bacterium | reverse complement strand
TGCTCCGGCCGGACGACGAGATCACCGGCGTAGACTACGACGAAGAGATCGAGACCGTCGTGGTGCGAACCTCGACCAAGACCAATTTCGAAGAAAAGCTGCGCAAGAAGACGCTGACTTCCGGCTGCGCCCAGGGCACCGTGTTCGGCGATCTCATGGAGCAGTTGGAAGGGGTGGCGCTCGATCCGGACGCCGTGCTGCCAACCTCCTGGATCTATTCCCTGTCGCGCCAGATCAACCTCACCCCCAGCCTCTATCTGGAGGCCGGCGCGATCCATGGCTGCGTGTTGTGCGAAGGCGACAAGCCTTTGATCTATATGGAGGATGTCGGCCGTCACAACGCGATCGACAAGATCGCCGGCTATATGCGGATGCACGGGATCTCGCCCGCCGGAAAGCTGTTCTACACCACGGGGCGGCTCACCTCCGAGATGGTGATCAAGACCGTGCAGATGCGCATCCCCATCCTGATCAGCCGCTCCGGCTTCACCGCCTGGGGCGTTGATCTCGCGCGCCAGACCAACCTCACCCTGGTCGGCCGGGCCAAAGGTCGGCGCTTCGTCGCCTTGGCCGGGCTGGATCGCCTGCGCTACGACATCGATCCGGCGTTGGTTCCTGACGAACCGCGCCAGTTCAAACGCAAGGGTTCGGAGGAGGCGGAATGACCCGGCCCGTCGTCGTGCTGCTCGCCGGAGGGCTCGCGCGCCGCATGGGCGGCGGCGACAAATGTCTGGTCGAGATCGGCGGGCGGACGATTTTGTCGCACCTGATCGAGCGCCTCGCGCCGCAGGGATCGGCGCTTATCCTGAACGCGAACGGCGATCCCAAGCGATTCGCGGATTTCGGGCTGCCAGTCGCGCCCGACAGCCTGCCGGATCATCCCGGGCCGCTGGCAGGCGTGCTGGCCGGCCTGCGCTGGGCCGAGCGGCATCGGCCTGACGTGACGGACATCGTCACCTTGCCGGCCGATGGTCCGTTCGCGCCGCGAGACCTCGTGGACCGGTTATTGGAGGCGCGCGCGGCGGCGGAGGCGGACCTGGCCTGCGCTGCGTCCGATGGCCGCAGCCACCCGCCGATCGGCCTATGGCCGGTGCGGCTCGCCGACGCATTGCAGCGCGCGATGATCGAAGAGGAGATGCGGAAGGTCGATCGCTGGACCGCGCGCTATCGGTTGGCGACGGTCGAGTTCTCCTGCGATCCGATCGATCCGTTTTTCAACGCCAATCAGCCGGAGGACGTCTTGGAGGCCGAACGCATGTTGAACCTGTTGGAGCCGCGCGGGTGAAAGCCTTCCTGTTCGGTTTCGCGCTGCTGGTCGCGCTCCCCGCCTGGGCCCAAGACCCCGAAAGCGTCGCGCGCGGCGCGGAGCTGTGGGGCAAATGCCGGAGCTGCCACACGCTGGCGGAGGGCGGGCGGCACACCGTGGGCCCCAATCTGCACAAGCTGTTCGGCAGCAAGGCCGGGACGCGGGAAGGCTATCGCTACAGCGACGCGATGAAGGCCTCCGGCCTGACCTGGACTGAAGAGACGGTCGACCGCTACATCGCCGCCACGCAGGAGTTCATGCCAGGCTCGAAGATGTATGGAGGGTTGGCGATCGAACAGGACCGCATCGATCTGATCGCTTGGTTGAAGGCGGTGGAGTCCGGCGCCGCGCCCCTCCCTCCGCGTTAGGCGCCTGCCCGTTGAACCAGCGGCGACCGCATGCTAGATACGGCTAAACAAAGACCTCTGGAGGGGCAAATGAAGGCTTTCCTGTCCGCTATCGTCGTCGCAGTCGTCATGGCTGGCGGCGCTAGCTATTACTTGACGAACTTCGTCGATCAGCCCGCGACCGCCGCTTACGCGACCTCCGGCGCGCGGCTTTAATGGATTACGCGGCGACGGGTTTTCCCGTCGCCAAATCCCATATCTTCAGCACTTGATCATACCCGGCGGACACGCCGCGTTTGCCGTCTGGCGTGAAGGCGACCGCCCAGACCGGCTTTTCATGGCCCTTCATCTCGATGATCTGCCGGCGCGTGGTCAGATCCCACAGCCGCATCGATCGATCGCCGCCCCCGGAAAGCGCGCGAGACCCATCCGGGGAGACGGCGATCCCGGTGATGAAGCCTTTTTGGCCGATCAACTCCGCGGAGACCTTCTCCGCCGTTAGATCCCAGATCTTCAACTCGCCGTCCACGCTGCCTGAGAGGGCGAATCGTCCGTCCGGCGTCACCGCAACGGCGTTGACGCTGGTGTTGTGGCCGGTCAGCGTGGCGATCTCCGCTCCGTCGCGGACGTTCCAGATCCGCAGGGTCTGGTCGTAGCCGGCGGAGACCAGCCGGTCCGGTCCCGCGAAGGCGACCTGCATCACATTGGCCTGATGGCCCTTGAAGCTTCGGATCTCCTTGCCGCTTGCGACTTCCCACAGCTTGATCGTGCGATCCCAGCTAGCCGAAGCGACGCTGGCGCCGTCCGGCGACAGCGCGACGCCCGAGATGTTGTTGAGGTGGCCCTCGAAACGGCGGATCTCGGCCCCGCTCTCCAGGCTCCACAGGATCATCACCTTGTCCCAGGAGCCGGACAGCGCGCTTTTCCCGTCCGGTAGATAGGCGACGGCGTTGACGCTGGCGACATGCCCGTCGAACACCCGAAGCTCCTTCTGCGACGCCAGATCCCAAAGCCGGACGGTGTAGTCCCAACTGCCGGACAGCACGGTCCGGCCGTCGGGCGAAACCGCCACGGCGTTGACCATCGCGCCATGCCCCTCAAGGTCCGCGCGCGCCGCCGTCGAAAAGCCGCCCGCGCAAACGAAACCGGCGCCTGCTTGCAGCAGACGCCGGCGTGAGAAGCTCGGTCTCGTCTCGGCCATCAGTCCGCGCCGGAGCGCGCCTTGGCTTCTTGTTCCTTGACCCAGAGGCTGTGGTGCTCCTTGGCCCAGTTCAGGTCGACTTCGCCTTTGCCCATGGCGTCGAAGGCGCCTTCCATGCCGACCGAACCGATGTAAATGTGGCCGATGATCACGCCGATCAGGCCCAGCGACAGCACGGAGTGCAGCACCTGCGCCAGTTGCATGCCGGCCATGTCCGGCACGGCGGTGAACGGGAACATCAGGATGTAGCCGGTGACGGCGATGCCGGCGCCGATCAGGATGGTCGACCAGAAGATGATCTTCTGACCGCCGTTGAACTTGCCGGCCGGGGGATGCATGCCCTTCTTCAGCAGGCCGCCGCCCTGTTTGAACCATTCGACGTCGACGGCGTTCGGCAGGTTATGGCTGATCCACATCACCAGCATCAGCACCAGACCCAAGCAGAACGGGAAGCTGAGGAAGTTATGGAACAGCTTGCCGTAGATCGAGAAGGTGGTGAACGCCTCCGGCCCGATCACCGGCAGCAGCAGCGACTTGCCGTAAATCAGATTCAACCCGGAAATCGCCAGCACGATGAAGCTCGAGGCGGTCAGCCAATGGGCGAACCGCTCGACGCCCTGAAAGCGCGTGATCGTCTTGCCCGAGGGGCCTTTGTCGATCTTGATCTTGCCGCGGATCATGTAGAAGCCGCCGACCAGGGCCAGGAAGCCCAGGATCACGACCGCGCCGAAGGTGGCGATCTGGCTCTGCGAGGCGCGCCAATCCCTGCCTTCCGGCTGGATCAGCCAGCCGGCTTTCTGATCGGGAATGGTGATGCGGCCGGTGACGTCGCCCGGAGCCTGCTTCAGATATTGCAGCAGGAGGGCGTCGTTGGCGGCTGGCGGCGTCTGGGCGGAGACGGGGGCCCCGATGAGCAGGGCCAACGCCATCGCCAATCCGGCCAAGCGCGAGATGATGGTCATAGGTTTGCTCCCGCTCACGTGGCGCTGCCGGTCTTGTAGGCCGTCGACCAGCCCCAAGCGCCAGAACCGTAGCCGCGGCGCGTGACGCGTTCGCGGTAGATGTCGGCGATGATCGCGTCGTCGCCGGCCAGCAAAGCCTTGGTCGAGCACATCTCCGCGCACAGCGGCAACTTGCCCTCGGCGAGGCGGTTGGAGCCGTACTTTTCATACTCCGCCGCTGTGCCGTCGGCTTCGGGGCCGCCAGCGCAGAAGGTGCATTTGTCCATCTTGCCGCGGCTGCCGAAATTGCCGACCTGCGGATATTGCGGGGCGCCAAACGGGCAGGCGTAGAAGCAATAGCCGCAGCCGATGCACAGATCCTTGGAGTGCAGGACCACGCCCTCGTCGGTCTTGTAGAAGCAATCCACCGGGCAGACCGCCATGCAGGGCGCGTCGGTGCAATGCATGCAGGCCATGGAGATGGAGCGTTCACCGGGCTTGCCGTCATTGATGGTGACGACGCGGCGGCGGTTGATGCCCCACGGCACTTCATGTTCGTTTTTGCATGCGGTCACGCAAGCGTTGCATTCGATGCAGCGATCGGAGTCGCAAAGGAATTTCATCCGGGCCATGACGGGGTCCCCTTACGCCGCTTCGATGCGGCAGAGTTGCACTTTGGTTTCCTGCATGTGGGTCACGGCGTCATAGCCGTAGCCCGTCAGGCTGTTGACGCTTTCACCCAGCACGATCGGGTCCGTGCCCTTGGGATATTTCGCCCGCAAATCCTGTCCTTGCCAGAAACCTGCGAAGTGGAAGGGCATGAACGCCACCCCCTTGCCGACGCGGTCGGTGACCAGCGCCTTCATCTTCGCCTTGGTCTGCATTTCCGGGCCGTAGACCCAGACCCAGCCGCCGTCCTTCACCTTCAGACGCGCCGCGTCCTCGGTGTTGACCTCCACGAACATGTCCTGCTGCAACTCGGCCAGCCACTTGTTCGAACGGGTCTCTTCGCCGCCGCCCTCATATTCGACCAGTCGACCGGAAGTGAGGATGATCGGGAATTCCTTGGAGACGTCCCGGTCCTGGATCGACTTCGAGAGATGCGGCAACCGGTAGCTGCGGCCGTCCGGACGCGCCGGATATTGGGCCACCAGATCGCGCCGAGGCGTGTAGAGCGGCTCGCGATGCACCGGCACCGGATCAGGCAGATTCCAGGCGTTGGCGCGGGCCTTGGCGTTGCCGTAGGGCACGCAGCCATGCTTCATCGCGACGCGGATGATGCCGAAGGAGAGATCCGTCGCCCAACTGACCGCGCCGGGATTGGCCCCGCCGATCCGCCTGATGGTCTCGACCTCTTTCTCGGTCAGATCCTTGTCCCAGCCCAGCTTCTGCAGCATGGCGTAGGTGAACTCAGGATAGCCGTCCTGAATCTCCGAGCCCTTGGAGAAGGAGCCTTCGGCCAGCAGGGTCTGCCCGTTCCGCTCCACGCCGAACCGGGCGCGGAAGGTGCCGCCGCCTTCAAGCACATGCTTGGAGGTGTCGTACAGGATGGGCGAGCCCGGATGCTTGAACTCCGCCGGGCCCCAGCAGGGCCAGGGCAGGCCGTAATAATCGCCGGCGCAGGGGCCGGTGGTCGCCTTCAGCGTCGTCTTGTCGAAGTCGGCCTGATGCTTCATGTGCAGGCGCAGCCGCTCGGGCGACTGGCCGCTGTAGCCGGTGGACAGCGTGCCGCGGTTGAACTCGCGGGTGATGTCCTCGACGACCGGCTCCATGCCTTCGACCTTGATGTTCTTGAACATCTGATCGGCGAAGCCGAACTTCTGGGCGAAGCGGTACATGATCTCGTGGTCGGGCTTGGACTCGAAGATCGGCTTCACCACCTGTTCGCCCCACTGGACCGAGCGGTTGGACGCGGTGCGCGAGCCGCGCGTCTCGAACTGGGTGCAGGCCGGCAGCAGATAGACGTTGTCCTTCATGCCGGAGATCATCGCCGACGTGGTCGGATGCGGATCGACCACCAGCAGCAGATCCAGCTTCTTCATCGCCTCGACCATGGCCGGCATGCGCACGACGGTGTTGCCGCCATGGCCCCAGAACACCATCGCCTTCACGTTGTCCGGCTGCTCCAGGTTCTTCTTGTCCTCGACAACCGCGTCGAACCAACGCGTCGACGGGATGCCGTTCGCCTCCATCAGCGCCTTCGAGCCGAAGCGCGAGAGCATGTAGTCGTACGGCACGTCCCAGACGCGGCTCCAATGGCGCCAGGCGCCTTCGACCAGGCCGTAGTAGGCGGGCAGGGAGGTCACGTCCAAGCCGAAGTCGGTCGCGCCCTGCACGTTGCAGTGGCCGCGGAAGATGTTGGCGCCGGTGCCGGCCTTGCCGACATTGCCGGTGGCGAGCAGCAGGATCGAGAAGGCGCGCACGTTTGCCGTGCCGACCGTCTTCTGCGTCGCGCCCATGCACCACACCAGGGTCGCCGGCTTCTGGGTCGCCATCATCTGGGCGACCTTCTTCATCTGCGCTTCCGGAACGCCGGTCACGCGCTCGACTTCCTTCGGGTTCCACTTCTTCACTTCGGCGCGGACGTCGTCCATGCCGTAGACGCGCTGGCGGATGAACTCCTTGTCTTCCCAGCCGTTCTCGAAGATGTGCCAGAGCAGGCCCCACATGATCGGAATATCCGTGCCCGGACGGATGCGGACATAGTCGGTCGCGTGCGCCGCAGTGCGGGTGAAGCGCGGATCGACCACGATCAGGTTCGCCTTGTTGTGCTCCTTGCCGTAGAGCACATGCTGCAGCGACACCGGATGCGCCTCGGCCGGATTGCCGCCCATGATCATGATGGTCTTGGCGTTGTGGATGTCGTTGTAGCTGTTGGTCTGGGCGCCGTAGCCCCAGGTGTTGGCGACGCCCGCCACCGTGGTGGAGTGGCAGATGCGCGCCTGGTGATCGACCGTGTTGGTGCCCCAGAAGGCCGCGAACTTGCGGAACAGATAGGCGCCCTCGTTCGA
>JBMLRS010000624.1:0-13111 GCA_049240905.1 Elsteraceae bacterium | reverse complement strand
GCGCGGGCCGGCCAGATTGCAGGCGATCATGCCGCCCAGCGTGCCCATCTCCGCAGGCCCGCCGAGCAGCGGGCCGAAATCCGGCGGCTCGAACGCGAATTGCTGGCGGGATTGCGCGAGCATGGATTCGATCTCCGCGATCCCGGTCGCCGCGCCCGCGCGCAGAACCAATTCGTCCGGCTCGTAGAAGCGTAAGCCGGTCAGGGCGGAGAGATCCAGAAGAGGCAGTTCGCCCATCGGCCGCCCAAAGGCGCGCTTGCTGCCGCGCCCGACCAGCTCCAGCGGACGCTCGCGCGTGACGGCGGAGCCGATGATGTCCGCGAGGTCCGCCTGGTCGCGTGGCTTCAGCTCGGTCATCAGAAGCGCGGCAGATCTGGGAAGGGCAGCTTGCCGTCGCTCACATGCAGCTTGCCCAGCTCGGCGCAGCGGCGCAGCACGGGGAAGACCTTGCCCGGATTCATCAGGCCGGCGGGGTCGAAGGCGCATTTCAGCCGCTGCTGCTGGTCCATGTCCAACGGCGCGAACATCTTGTCCATCAGGTCGCGCTTCTCCACGCCCACGCCATGCTCGCCGGTCAGCACGCCATCGACCTCGACGCAGAGCCGCAGGATGTCCGCGCCGAAATTCTCCGCCTTCTCCAGATCGCCGGGCTTGGCCGCGTCGAACAGGATCAAGGGGTGGAGATTGCCGTCGCCGGCATGGAACACGTTGGCGAGGCCCAGGCCGTATTTCTCGGCCATGCCGCTCATCCGCTCCAGCACCTCCGGCAGGCGGCGGCGCGGGATCGTGCCGTCCATGCAGATGTAATCGGCGGCGATGCGGCCGACCGCGGGGAAGGCGGATTTGCGGCCGGCCCAGAAGGACAGCCGCTCGGCTTCCGAGGTGGAGATGCGGCTGCTGACCGCGCCGCAGCCGTTGGCGATCTCATTGGTGCGGTCGATCAGGTGATCCACTTCGGCGGGCGGGCCGTCCAGCTCCACGATCAGCAGGGCCTCGACGTCGAGCGGGTAGCCGACTTGCACGAAGGCCTCCGCCGCATGAATCGCCGGCTTGTCCATCATCTCCAGCCCGCCCGGAATGATCCCGGCGCTGATGATCGCGGACACGCAGATCGCGGCTTCGCCGACGGTGGGAAAACCCAAAAGCAGCGCGCGCGCCACGGTCGGCTTGCGCAGCAGCCGCACGGTCACTTCCGTCACGATGCCCAGCAGCCCTTCGGAGCCGACGATCACGCCAAGCAGGTCATAGCCGTCCGAATCGAGATGCTTGCCGCCGATCTCCAGCACGTCGCCTTCCAGCGTCACGAACTTGACGCCCAGCACGTTGTTGGTGGTCAGGCCATATTTCAGGCAATGCACGCCGCCGGAATTCTCAGCGACATTGCCGCCGATCGTGCAGGCGATCTGGGAGGAGGGATCCGGCGCGTAGTAGAATCCAGCCGAGGCCACGGCCTGGCTGACGCCCAAATTGGTCACGCCGGCTTGAACCACGGCGCAGCGGTTCTCGAAATCGAGGTCGAGAACCTTGTTGAACCGGCCCATGCCGATGGTGATTGCGTCGGCCGCGGGGAGGGCGCCGCCGGACAATCCGGTGCCGGCGCCGCGCGGGACGATCTTCACGCCAGTCTCATGGCAGTAGCGCATGATCCTCGCCACTTGCTCCGTGGTGCGCGGCAGAACCACGACCAGGGGCAATTGGCGATAGATCGAAAGCGCGTCGGTCTCGTAACCGCGCATGGCCGAGGCGTCATCGATCACCCCATCTGGGACAATGGCGCGCAGCGCCTCGACGATCGCGTCGCGGGGGGGGGGGGCCCCCGGGGACGGCGGCCGCCCCAAACATTGGGGGAGACCCCCTCCCCCCACCCTAAGGTTCAGGCGGCGATCCCGCGGGTCGGCCGACGGGTAGGCCGGCCTGTTGATTAGCCCTGGCGCGCCTTGAAACGCGGGTTGGACTTGTTGATCACGTAAACGCGGCCCTTGCGGCGGACCAGACGGCACGCCTTGTGGCGCGTCTTCATAGTTTTCAGTGAGTTAACGATCTTCATGACACATCCGCCAAAGGGTTCGCACGCGAAGGGTGGGGGAATACGGGAAATGACCCCACGCTGTCAACCTCGCCGCTGCGCCGCCCGCCAGCGCTGCGCGGCGACCAGCGCCCAGATCGCCTCCACCACCCCGAACGGCCAGGCGCCCTGAAGGAACCCGTAGATCGATCCTAGCGCGCAGGCTGCGGCGAACCCCAGGATCCACCACGGAGAGCGCCGCTCCAGCGCGTAGCAGACCAGCATCATGGTGACGGCGAACAGCCCGAACAGGCTCAGCCCATCCAGCGTCATCGGCCGCTCACGCCGGCTTGCGTTCGACGTGGAAGCGATAGACGGCCAGCTCCTTGCGCTCGAACAGCGCGACTCGCCGGGCCCAGAACTCAACCTCCCGCGAGGTCCACTCCAGCAGCTGACGCGGCACGCGCTTGCCTTTCAACTGCCCTGCGAAATGCATCAGACCGGACAGGATCATGGAGCGATAGACTGCGGTGATGTCGTCGGCGGCCTTCACCACGAAGAAGCGCTGCAGCTGCTCCACCATCTGTTGCGGGATGATCGGGTGCGGCACGCTGCGCTCCGCGGCCATCCAGCGCTGCATCGGCGGCCCCATCTGACGTTTGCCGGAGGCGACAAGATCGGTGAACACCATCTGCCCGCCCGGCTTCAGGCCGCGCGCGATCGAGGCGAACAGCCGGCCCTTGTCCGCGACCATATAAAAAGCTTCGCGCGCGAGGGCGGCGTCGAACGCGCTCGGCTTCAATTCAAATCCATCCAGATCGATCGCGCGGATGCTGGCGCGACGCTCCATCCCAAGCGAGGTGGAGCGCAATTGACCGTCGATCGCGAGATCCGGGTCGCCGTCCACCCCGGTGACGTAGATGCCGAACGTGTTCGCGATCGCCCGGGTCCCGCCGCCAAGGCCGGCGGTCATCTCCAGCAAGGCGACGCCCGGCGCCGGGTTCAGCGGGCGCGACAGCTCGACCGTGAATTCCACGCCGCCGGGCGCGGTGCAGGATTCGCCCCACAACTGCTCCGCCGCGGCGCGTCGGGCGCGCGGCCAGGTCCGGCTCGGGTCGATGTCCTCCATCGTCAGGGGCGCCAGTTTGTTCAGCGCGAGGGGTCTGGCGGGGTCATCGGGCACGTAAGGCGTCGTCAGGGTCAGCACCGGCGCTTGGGCGCGGCGCAGACGCCGCCGAAGCCGCGGCAAAAAGCTGTCATCGGACGCTTCGGCGCTGAGTGGAATGCGATCGGGGGGAGGCACGGCGCTTTATTCTACCGATTTATCCGGTGGTCGGGATTGCCCGCGGCGTGCGCGGCGCGCGAAGGATTTGTTTTTGCATCGCTCGCAGCATACAGAATCGCTTTTGAGATTTTACGCAAAGCATAGCTTACAGATCATGTGCTATCTCTCATAGAGCGAACAGCGGCGGGGAGCGGATGGTCCAGACCAACTATTTTGTCGAGATCAGAAGACGGGCGCTGGAGATCGATTGGCGCGTCCCGGTGACGGTCTATGACGAAACGGATCTGGGCGACGCCTCTTTCGCCGAACTGCTGCTGACGGGACGTTATCTGCGGGTTGAGCGCGATCTCCTGGTCGTCTCCCCACAAACGCGCGGCGTCTTATTTCATCGTTACTTCGATCCGGAAGCCCCGTTCAGCGGTTCGCCGCTCAAGCTGGGCGCCGGACAAAGCATCCCCATGGGCTGGGCGGCGATGATGGTCGCCGCGCCGACCCTTCCGCTTGGCCCGGACAAGCCGTCCGCGCCGCTGGAGTCGGTCACCGCCGCGGGCGTCGCGCTTGAGGCGGGAGAGGAGTCGGCGGAGATCACGCTCGCCGGTGATTACTCCCTTCGCTTGGGCGCGGAAACCCGGCTTTGGATCACCGAGGGCGCGCGTGGCAAGCCCTGGACGGTTAGGCTCTTGCGCGGCGCCCTGCTGTGCGCGGCGCTGATCGACCGCCCTCAACCGCTGCGGTTGGAGACCCTGCGCGGCGTGGGCCGCGTGACCGGCGGCGCGTTGGGCGCGCAGATCCTGAAGCCCCGCCGGCCGGATTTGGTGGTCAGCGCGAAAGCCGGTTCGAACGCGCCGACGCGCTGGGAGATGGGCGGGTTCGGCTATAATCTCGGCGGCGACAAGCCGGCCTTGGTCTGGCTTCATTCCGGCGCCGGCCCCGAGGGGTTCGAGCTTGACGCGCTCGCCGAGCATCTGAGCGGGCAACTCGGCGACATGCTGGAGCAATTGATTCCCTTGCGCGGCGCTCCTGCGAAACAGCCGGTCGCGAAGCCCTATCGCGCGCCGAAGCCGAGCGCGAAGGCGAGCGCGGCGCATGCGTTGACTTCGGCGAAGCGAACCGACGTCGCTTCCGCATCCAGCGTCGCGGCCCCGCTGAACGGTCATGCGCCGGCGATCGCGCCCATCGTCGTGCTCGACCGCCCCATTCATACGCTCGAGAAGTTCGATGGCGACATCGAGCTTCGCCTTTCCGTGGATCAGGGCGTGCTGTTCTGCCGGCGCACCGATCTGGCCTCGGTGGAGGGATCCGGCACCGGCGCGCTGTTCTTCCGCGGGTCGCTGACCGCCGTGAACGCCACGCTGGCCGCCATCACCTTCGAACCAGCGCCCGAACCGCCGGTGAAGCTCGCGCAAAGCGCCCAAGCCTTAGAGAAGAAGCCGGTCATGGTGACGGTCTTCGCCCGAGTCGGCGGGCGCTTGTTTGAATCGAATCTGCCGCTGGAGCATTTGCTGGTCGGCGGCCCCCTCCCTCCAGGTCGGTAACGCATGACTCATGCTTGGCCGTGGCCCGCCGATCCGGCGGGGCCGCTCGTGATTTGCCTTGGCGCGATAACCCAGGACACCCTGTTTCAGGTCGCCTCCATACCGCCGGCTCCGGCCAAGATTCTGCCGACCGCCTGCGTGCGCGGCGCGGCCGGGATGGCGACCAGCGCCGCGACCGCCGCCGCCCGATTGGGTGGCCGCGTCGCGCTGTGGGGGCGCATCGGCGATGATTCGGTCGGCGACGCGATCCTCGCCGAACTGGCGGAGGAGGGGCTGGATCTGTCCGACATCCGCCGCGCGCCGGGCGTTTGGTCGCCCATCGCCACCATCCTGATCGATCCTGCGGGCGAGCGGCTGGTGATCCCCTGGTACGATCCGAAGTTGGGGGCGGAGGCTGATTGGCTGCCCTTGCACAAGGTCGCCGGCGCCGGCGCGGTTCTCGCGGACGTGCGCTGGCCGAACGGCGCGGCGGCCTTGCTGTCGGCGGCGCGCGCGGCGGGCGTCCCGGCCTTGCTGGACGCGGACGTCGGTCCGCCCGAAGTGCTGGCCCGCCTCGTCCCGCTGGCGGACCACGCGCTGTTCTCCGAGCCCGCGTTGCTGGCCTACGCCGGCCTCGACGATCCGATGGCGGCCTTGCGCAAGGTCGCCGGATCCCATCCCGGTCTGGTCGGCGTCACGCGCGGCGCTGACGGGTTTTTCTGGATCGAGGACGGCGCGATCCGCCATGTCGAGGCGCTCAAGGTCAAAGCGGTCGACACGCTGGCGGCGGGCGACGTGTTCCATGGCGTCTATGCGCTGGTCACCGCGCAAGGAGGCTCGGTCGCGGAGGCCGGACGGTTGGGCTGCGTCGCGGCCTCGCTGAAATGCGCGCGTTTCGGCGGCAGGCTGGGCGCGCCGCGTCGCGACGAGATGGAGGAAGCGCTTAAGCGGCTCTGATCGCCGCCGCCGCGCGGGCGCGCTCGGTGACGCCGCTCCAGTCGCCGGCCGCGATCGCGGCGGAGGAGGCGACGAAGGACGCGCCGACGCACAGCACGTTGGGCAGCTTCAACAACGAGCCCATCGTCTCCAGGGTCACGCCGCCGGTCGGACAAAACACGAGATCCGGCAGAATTGCGTGGATGTGCGACAGGAAGGCGGCGCCGCCGGCGGTGTTGGCCGGGAAGAACTTCATCGCCAGAAAGCCGCGTTCGCGCAGGGTCATCGCTTCCGACGGGGTTGCGATCCCCGGCAGCCAGGGCAGGCCGCAATCGACTGCGGCGGATGCCAAGAGGGCGGTCGATCCCGGGCTGACCGCGAAACGCGCGCCGGCCGCGCGGGCCGCTTCGAAATCCGCCGGGCGCAGCACCGTGCCCGCGCCGACGATCGCCTCCGGAACCTCGGCCGCGATGCGCCGGATCGCGCCCAGCGCCGCTGGGGTGCGCAGCGTGATCTCGATGACAGGGAGGCCGCCGGCGACCAGCGCCCGCGCCATCGGAACGGCCTGCGCCGCGTCGGAAATGGTCACGACCGGGATCAGCGGGGCGATTTTCAGGATGGCGTCGGTGCTCATGGGGTGATTTTGTCGCCGAATGGGTTGCAAGGCGGTCTTGTGCGGCGTACCGCTGATGTCCTCCCTCCCTCCTTAGAAGGAATTCGTCTCGATGTCAGCAGCGCCGAAATCACTGGAGCCGGCGGCGGATCCTCTCGCCTGCGTGAAGCCCTGGATCAAGGCAATGCCCAAAGGCGGCTCGCCCCTCTCGGCGGTCGACATCGCGCGCGACGGCGGGTTGGAAGGCAAGCATCTGCTGCATCTGAACGAATGCCCCTATCCGCCGTCCGAGAAAGTGGTGGCCGCGATCATCGCTGCCGCGACCACGGTCAATCGCTATCCCGAGCCGCGCGGCATGGAGCTGGCGCGCCGGCTGGCGGAGCGCTACGGCGTCTCGGTCGAGCAACTGGTGTTCGGCACCGGCAGCGACGAGCTGCTGCATTTCGCCTGCGCGCTTTGTCTGGCCCCGGGCGACAGCGCGGTGATGCCGACGCCGTCCTTCCCGCGCTATCGCATGTCCACCGCCCTGCTCGGCGCGGAGCCGATCCTGGTGAAGCTCAATCCGCGCGGGGCGAACGACGTCGAGGCGCAGCTGGCGGCGATCAAGCCGAACAGCAAGATCATGTTCGCCTGCACGCCCAACAATCCCAGCGGCGCCTATCTCTCGCCGGCGGAGCTCGATCGCCTGATCGCCGGCGTGCCCGATCATATGCTGCTGGCGATGGACGAAGCCTATTACGAGTTCGGCAAGGCCGACGGCGCGCCGGACGTGCTGGCGGCGCTGGCCAAGCGACGCGGCCCCTGGATGGTGTTCCGCACTTTCTCCAAGGCTTACGCGCTGGCGGGTCTGCGGGTCGGCTACTGCATCGCCAGCACGCCGGATCTAGCGGCCAACATGCGCAAGCTGTCGACCACCTTCAACGTCACGAATCTGGCCTTCGACGCGGCGCTCGCGGCGCTTGATTCGCCGGAATACACGGACCTGATCCTGGCCAACTGCGCGCGCGAGCGGACCCGGATCGCGGACGGGCTGAAGGCGCTTGGCTATGACCCGATGCCGACGTCGGGCAATTTCATCTCCTTCGATTGCGGCCGGAAGGTCGATCCCATCATCGACGCCATGCGGGCGCGCGGCGTGTTGATCCGCGAATGGCGCGATCCCGGCTACGAGACCCATCTGCGCATCAGCATCGGCGACGCGAAGTCGACCGACGCGGTGCTGGCGTGCTTGACGGAAGTGCTCGGGCCGAAGGGCTGATCTGACGCCCCTCTTTCGTCATTGCGAGACGAAGTCGAAGCAATCTAGTCAGAGCAACGTGATAAGCATAAACCGGCGCACATCACGTTGAATCCGGTAGATTGCTTCGGCTTTGCCTCGCAATGACGTTTTCTTACTTGCCTCACCCTGAGCTTGTCGAAGGGTGCGCGAGCGGGAAGCTATGAAGAGTTTGCTTGACCCTTCGACAAGGTCAGGGTGAGGGAGTCCGGCGGGGAGCGCCTCACAAAAAATGCTTCTGCACGTCGATGCTTGAACGGACGCCGATCGCGTCGAAGTTCGCCTCCAGCCAGAGATCGGCGGCGGCGCGGCCGATGTCGCGCAGATAGAGCAGGAAGGCGCGCTCCACATTCATCTTGGTGGTCACGCCGAGGGCGGCGATGTCGGCCTCGGCGGAGATCCAATGGATGTGCATGCGCTTCAGGCGTTGCGATTCCGGCCCCACTAGGCTTTCGCTTTCGATCAGTTTCTGCACGAAGGCGATCGCGCGCATCTCCTGGATCAGGGAGGAGTTGAAGGTGATTTCATTCAGCCGATCCAGGATCGCGGAGATCGTCTTGGGCGTGCCGATGCGGACCAGCGGATTGATCTGCACGATCGCGACGTCCGGCGAGTCGCAGCCGTAGATCAGCGGGAAGATCGCGGGATTGCCCATATAGCCGCCGTCCCAATAGGGCACGCCGTCGATCTCCACCGCCTGGAACAGCATGGGCAGGCATGCCGACGCCAACAACGCGTCCAGCGACAGATCCGCGCCGGAGAACACGCGGATGCGGCCGGTGTGCACGTCGGTCGCGGAGATGAAGAGCTTCACCACGTCGCAGCGCCGCAGCGTCTCGTCGTTGATCGTGGAGGCCAGAACGGCGCGCAGCGGATCGTTGTTCAGCGGATTGAACTGATAGGGCGACAGCATGCGCTGGAACGCCTCGACCACATGCACGGTCGGCGAGTCGTCGAGGTTCCAGTTGCCCAGCGCCTTGTCGAGCAGCGATCTTTGAAAGGGCGAAAAATAGGCGAACTCGGAGATTCTCATCCAGAACGTCTCGAGCGCGGCGCGCGCGCCGTCGCGCCCGCCGGTCACCATGCCCTGCGCCGCCACCGCCGCGTTCATCGCGCCGGCGCTGGCTCCGCTGATCCCCTCCAACTCGATCCGGTCGTCCTCGAGGATCCGATCCAGCACGCCCCAGGTGAAGGCGCCATGGGCGCCGCCGCCTTGCAGGGCCAGGTTCAGTTTTTTTCGCGTTGCCACGGTCGTCGCCATCGCGTTCTCTCGATCTTGCTGAAGAAGCTGAATTCGCAGGGATAGGGTTGATGAGCGTCACGGAGCAACAGAAGGCCCGCCTCGCCCAGATTGATCTGGTGCTCGCCACGCCGTGTTACGGCGGCGTCGTGACGGCGAATTACACGACGTCGATGCTGTCGACCGTCATGCGATTACAGCCTTTGCTGCGTAGAATCAGTATCGCGATGATCGCGAATGAAAGTCTAGTCACGCGCGCGCGCAACACGCTGGTCTCTCAATTCATGGCGAACCCGCAGACCACGCATCTGATGTTCATCGACGCAGACATCGACTGGAACCCGGATTCCGTGCTGGCCCTGCTGCTGGCGGAGAAGCCGGTGGTGGGCGGCGCCTACCCGATGAAGACGCTGAACTGGAGCGCCATGGCGGAGGCCGCCAAGCGCGGCGGCGGCGCGACCGAACTGAAGAACTGGAGCAGCGTCTATGTCGTGAATTTCGCCGGCGGCCAACCGCCGGCGGAGCCAGGCGATCTGGTCGCCGTGCAGGACATCGGCACCGGCTTCCTGATGATCGAGCGGTCCGTGCTGGAGCGGATGAGCGCGGCCCTGCCGGAGCTGCGCTACCGCAACACCCCCGCCGTGCAGGCCGAGCGGGGCGTTCCGGAATGGGGCTACGCTCTTTTCGACACCATGATCGAGCCTTCGACCGGCTTCTATCTGAGCGAGGATTACGCCTTCTGCCGCCGCTGGCAGGCGATGGGCGGCGAGATCTGGCTCGACCGCCGCATCCAGCTCAATCACATCGGAACCCATCGCTTCGACGGCAATCCAGAGGCGATCTGGCGCTTCATGAAGAAGTGACGGAGGCCGCCAGGACCTCGATCACCGGCCGCAGCACGGCCTTGGTCACGGCGTCCGCCAGCTCTGGGCGATAGGCGAAGGGGAATGCCTCGTCCATATAGGTCGCCCAGCTCAGCTCAAGCTGCACGGCGTTGATCCCCTCCGTCGGCGCGCCGTAGTTCCGGGTGATGAAGCCGCCCTTGAAGCGGCCGTTCATCGCCACGCTGTACTGGCTCTGCGCTCGCGCCGCCGCTTCCACCTTGGCGGCGAGCGCCGCCTCGCAGCTCGCGCCCGACGCCGTGCCGAGATTGATGTCGGTCAGCTTGCCTTCGAAGAATCTGGGGGCGACGCTGGCGATCGAATGGGCGTCGAACAGCACCGCCCGGCCATGGGCCGCTTTCATCGCCGCCAGGGTCTCGGCCAGCTTGTTGTGGTAAGGCCGCCAATAGGCCTCCAGACGCCGCTGCGTCTCCGCCTCGTCCGGCCGCTGGCCGGGCTGATAGATCTCTTCCTCATGGAAGGTCGTGGTCGGGCAAAGCTCGGTGTTGTTGGCGCCCGGATAGAGCGCCGCCCCGTCCGGCGGGCGGTTGAGGTCGATCACATAGCGCGAATGCGTCGCCTCCAGGAAATGACAGCCCAATTCAGCCCCGAAGGCGTAGAGCCGATCCACGTTGAAATCGGTGTCCGGAACCTTCAGCGCCGGCGCGGTCATGCGCTGGGCGAGGGCGGGCGGGATGTGGGTTCCCAGATGCGGGATGCTGATCAGCATCGGGATGCGGCCGGGGCGATAGCGGAACAGGGGGGTGTCGGTGCTCATGGCGTCAGCCTGCCAGAACATTGCGGGCGAGCGAAAGGGCTGCGCATGATCGCCCGCCATTTAACGGAAGAGGCGCCTGCCTGATGAACGCGGCCGACATCGCCGAACGCCTGCTGCATCGCGACGGCAACATGCTGATCCTCGACAAGCCCGCCGGGCTCGCCGTGCATCCCGGCCCGCGCACGCCGCATAGTCTGGAGGACTATCTTCCGGAATTGGCCTTTGGCCTGCCGCGCCCGCCAGCGCTCGCGCATCGGCTGGATCGCGACACCGCCGGCTGTCTGGTGTTGGGCCGCCATCCGAAGGCGCTGCGCAAGTTAAACAAGCTGTTCTCCGAAGGGCTGGTGGAGAAGACTTACTGGGCGGTGGTCGCCGGATCCCCGGCCGAAGACGAGGGCGCGATCGACGCCGCTCTGTTGAAGACCAACGCGGTGACCGGCTGGAAGATGACGGTCGACCCCTCGGGCCAGCGCGCGCTGACGCATTGGCGCGTGCTCGGGCGGGGCGAGGGGCTCTCCTGGCTCGAATTGAGCCCGAAGACCGGCCGCACCCACCAGATCCGCATCCACTGCCAGTCGATGGGCTGGCCCGTGCTGGGCGACCCGATCTATGGCGAAGCGACCGCCCCTCTGCATCTGCTGGCGCGCGCGGTCTCCATCCCCATGCAGGTCAGCAAGCCGCCGGTGGTCGCGAAGGCCGAACCGCCGGTCCACATGCAGGAGGCCTTGCGCGCCTGCGGCTGGACGGCTGGTTAGATCGCGAGCAGTCGAAGAGTTTGATAGGCTGGGTCTGGCGGAAAGAACCAGCATTCATAGGCGAGGCGCAGCTTGGTCATCTCCGGCCTCACATGGGTGCGGTGAACGCACATCTGATCGAAGATCAGAGCGTCGCCCGGTTGGAAGCTCGGAACGACCATGTTCTCCCGGCCGAAACGGGCGTAGGTCCGGTCCTCATTCATCTCCCAGGAAACCGTGGATCCTTCCTCGCCGACGGGCAGGATCTCCGGCGTCCGGTCGGGAAACAGCTCCAGGCCGGGGGCGTCGATTCCCGCTTCGGTCAACGCAATCCAGATGTTCATGGTCCGCGCCGTCTCGCCGCCAAGAAACGCGCCGTCCTGATGAAAGACGTGACGGACCGGGGCGTCTTTGTCGCCCAGCCTGAGCGAGCATTTGTGCCCGGAGACCAAGGGGCGACCGCCTATATAGCCCTCCACAAGCGGCAACAGCCCGGAGCCGCGTAGCAGTCTGAACAGCTCATAGCCGGCGCGGGGAACCGTCTCGATCAGCATGCCGCCATAGCTTCGCATGGAGCGGTCATTCCCGAGCCGCAACCCCGTCTCCGCATCCCGCAGCTTGCTGTAGATCGATGGGATCTGCGGTTCGCCGCGGGCGGTGCGCGCCAGATTCTCGTCGGTCTCGGCGAAGCAGCGGCGCCCGACCTCGGCGAGCCGCCCCGCTTCCTCGGCGCTGATGAAGTTGCGCAGCATCACGCAGCTTCGCGCGCTCAGGTCACGCAGCAGGCCCGCCGTCGCTCCCGGATCCCATCGCCGTTCCAGGAGCCGATTGCTTGGGCTCAGGACCGGCTTCGGGTGGGCTGGTTTGATGGCGGGGGCCGCAGCGACGGCGTCCGCCGCCCCCGCCAGAAGGGAGTCATACCAACCTGAAAGGTCCAGGCTTTCTTTCATCGGCGTCCAGCAATAAACAAAACGTTTGAGTATAACTATACGGTCTGGCGCAGATTAGGCGAAACTCGGCAGCAGGCCGCGCGCGCCTTGGTGCAGGCCGCCCAGGCCGGGAACCAGATCAGCGGCGGCCTGGATGTCCGGGGCCATCAGCCGGTCCTGATCCCACATCGGGGCCCGGGCGCGCAGCCGGGCCATCGCCTGCTCCAGGGTCGGGCTGGAGGTCAACGGCCGATGGAAATCCACGCCCTGCGCCGCCGCCAGATATTCGATCGCCAGGATGTCGCGCGTGTTCTCCACCATCGTCCCCAGCCGGCGCGCGGCGTATGTGGCCATGGAGACGTGATCTTCCTGGTTGGCCGAGGTCGGGATGCTGTCGACGCTGGCGGGATGGGCCAGCGACTTGTTCTCCGACGCCAACGCCGCCGCCGTCACATGCGCGATCATGAAGCCGGAGTTCACCCCGCCGTCGCGCACCAGGAAGGCGGGTAGGCCGGAATTGGTCGAAGGGTCGATCAGGTGCGCCACCCGGCGTTCGGAGATCGAACCGACCTCGGCCACCGCGATCGCCAGACCGTCGGCGACGATCGCCACCGGCTCCGCATGGAAATTGCCGCCGGACAGGATCTCGTCGGTCTCCCACATCACCAGCGGATTGTCGGACACGGCGTTCGCCTCGATCTCCAGCACACCGGCTGCGTGGCGGATCTGATCCAGGCAAGCGCCCATCACCTGGGGTTGGCAGCGCAGGCAATAGGGATCCTGCACCCGCTCGTCGTCCACCGCATGGCTGGCGCGGATCGCGCTGCCGGCCAGCAGGTCGCGGTAGATCGCGGCGACCGCGATCTGGCCTTTCTGGCCGCGCAGCGCGTGGATGCGCGGGTCGAACGGCGTGTCGCTGC
>JBMLRS010000623.1:5797-18028 GCA_049240905.1 Elsteraceae bacterium | reverse complement strand
ATCAGGCTCTGGCTTACTTGCGCGGGGAGACCGACGGCCAGCCGAAGACCGCCGAATGGGCTGGCGCGATCGCCGAGATCCCCGCCGGCTTCATTCGCGATCTGGCCAAACGCATGGCGACGACGCGCACAATGCTGTCGGTCAGCTGGTCCCTCCAGCGCGCGGAGAATGGGGAGCAGCCCTATTGGGCGGCGGTGACCCTGGCGGCGATCCTCGGTCAGATCGGCCTGCCCGGCGGCGGCATCGGCTTCGGCTACGCCGCGATCGCCGGGGTCGGCGGCCGCTCCACCGGTTTCGGCGGACCGCGCATGCCGCAGGGCGCCAATCCGGTGGAGGCCTTCATCCCGGTCGCGCGCATCGTCGACATGCTGCTGAATCCGGGAAAGCCGTTCGATTACAACGGCATGCGGCGGAGCTACCCGAAGATCGAGTTGGTCTATTGGGCGGGCGGCAACCTGTTCCATCACCATCAGGACATCAACCGGCTGATCGGGGCCTGGCGCAAACCGGCCGTAACCCTCTGTCATGAGCAGTTCTGGACCGCGCAGGCAAAATTCTCCGACATCGTGCTGCCCGCCACCACGGCGCTGGAGCGCGACGACATCGGCTGCGCCGGCGATGATTCCTATCTGGTTGCGATGAAGGCGGCGATCCCGCCGGTCGGTGAGGCGCGCGACGATTACGCGATCTTCGCCGATCTGGCTGACCGTTTCGGCGTGAGACAGGCCTTCACCGAGGGGCGAACCAGCCATGAATGGCTGCGCTTCCTTTATGACGAAGCGCGCGAGACCGCCGCGAAGAAGGGCTTGGCGCTGCCCGAATTCGATCGCTTCTGGGCGGATGATCTCGTTGAATTCCAGAGCGGGGATCCCGAGCGGGTGATGCTGGCCGATTTCCGGACGGATCCTGACAAGGCGCCGCTGGCGACCCCATCCGGCAAGATCGAGCTGTTTTCCCAGACGATCGCCGGCTTCAACTATGAGGACTGCCCGGGTCAGGCGGTCTGGCGTCCGGCGCGAGAGTGGCTGGGCGCGGTGGGGGATTATCCGCTGCATCTGCTGTCGAACCAGCCGGCGACGCGCCTGCACAGCCAATATGATCATGGCGGCTACAGCCGCGCCTCCAAGATCAGGGGGCGGGAGCCGATCCAGATGAACCCGCAGGACGCCGCCGCGCGTGGCTTGAAGGACGGCGACGTCGTGCGCGTGTTCAACGATCGCGGCGCGTTCCTGGCCGGCCTCAGGGTCAGCGCTGATCTGCGGCCGGGCGTCGCAGTGATCGCGACCGGCGCCTGGTACGACCCGGTGGAGCCGGGCGTGGTCGGCTCGCTGGATCGGCATGGCAATCCCAACATGGTGACGGCGGATCGGCCAAGCTCCACGCTGTCCCAGGGCTGCGCCGCGCAGTCTGCGCTGGTCGAGATCGAACGGTTCGACGGGGATTTGCCGCCAATCACCGCCTTCGATCCGCCGGCTTTTGTTCCTTTGGACTGAGCGCGCGAGGGGCGGGCGGCGCACTTGATATTCGCGCCGAAACCTGTGCTAGACAGGCCCTCTGGTTCGCGCGGCGAAGGATAAAGCTATGGCGGTGATGCTGCTCGGTTTGGCCCTTTTTTTGGGCTCTCATCTCTTCACCACCCAGCGCTCGGCGCGCGCGGGGCTGATCGCGAAGCTGGGCGAGAACGGCTACAAAGGCGTCTATTCGATCGTCGCCGCGCTCGGCTTCGTGCTGACGATCTATGGCTTCGGGCTTTATCGCGAAGCCGGCATGATCGCCGTGTGGAGCCCGCCGACGGCGATGAAGCATGTCGCGCTGTTGCTGATGCTGCCGGTCTTCATCCTGCTCGCCGTTCCAAGAGCCTGCTGGCTACGCGACAAGACCAAGCATCCGATGATGCTGGCGGTGAAGATCTGGGCGACGTCCCACCTGCTGGCGAATGGGGATCTGGGCGGCATGATCCTGTTCGGCGGCTTCCTGGCCTGGGGCGTGATCGGCCGGATCGCGGTCAAGAAGCGGGAGGCGATCGAGGGCGCGCCCGCGCGCGACCACAGCTTCGCCCGCGCGGACGGGATCGCGATCTTCCTGGGGTTGGTCCTCTACGTCGTCTTCGCTTTCTGGCTCCATCCGCTGCTGATCGGCGTGCCGGTGATGTCGGGGCGGTAGAAAGCTGACGTCGAGGCGGCGTCCCGATTGATTGAACCGACGGGCGTCTACACGATATACTCGCCTGTCTACACAGCGAGCGCGCCATGCCTCTCAACATTCGAAGCGAAGTGGTCAATCAGCTCGCTGCGGAAGTGGCTGCCCGTCGACGCGTCAACAAGACGGAGGCGGTCAAGCTGGCCCTGGAAAGCGAACTCGACCGGCTGGACCAGGCGGTTCCTCTGCGTGATCGCGTGCGGGCCTTGCAGCAGCGTGTCCTGGCTCGGCCGCCGACCGAGTTGGACGCCGACAAGGCGTACTACGATGACTTGAGCGGCGATCCTTAATGTTCGTCGATGCGTCGGCGATCGTCGCGATACTGACGTCCGAACCGGTCGCCCAGGACCTTCTGGACAGGCTGGACACAGCGGAATCCGCGATCACCTCCCCGATCGCAATCTTCGAGGCGGCGGCGGGGATTCGACGAAAGCGCCGATCCACCGCCGCAGAGGCGCTGGCGGATGTTCAGGAGTTTCTTGCGCTCTCTCGGATCCGGACAGTGGCGATTGAGGCGCTGGACGCGGCGGCCGCCATCGACGCGTTCGGACGTTTCGGGAAGGGGAGCGGCCACCCAGCGCAACTCAACATGGGCGACTGTTTCGCTTACGCCGTGGCGCGCCGAGCCAATGCGCCGATGCTCTTCACAGGCGAAGATTTCTTGCGGACGGACGCGCCCGTGGCTGGTCGCTAGCCCGCCAACTCCGCCCGCGCCTCGACCGCCGCTTCGATGTGGGCGACGGTGAGGCCGCAGCAGCCGCCAATCAGTCGGACGCCGGAGGTCAGCCAGCGCTTGTAGAAGGTCTTCAGGTCCGGCGGCGAGACGATCTCTTCGAAGCGCCAGTCCGGCATCGCGAAGTAGCCTGAGTCCGGATAGGCCATCAAAGGGCCTTTGAAGCGCTTGGCGATGGATTCCAGGGCGCTTGGGATCAGGTCGGAGCCGGTGTGCATGATCCCGGCGACGTCGATCCCTTTCTCGGGAATTTCGGCGGTGATCACGTCGAAGGGCAGGTCGTCGAGATGGTGGAAGCTGAGGGTTTCCCCCTTCTTGCCGCGCCGGGCGCTGGCGCCGAACCAGACTGGGAGGCCGGTTTCCAGCGCCGCCTTGAGGGCGAGGCGGATGCGGCCGGGGTGGTACATCATCTCCAGCATGATGTGATCGACGCCCGCGCTTTTCAGGCATTGGGCCAGTTCATGGAAGGCGTCGCCGATCGCGCCGTCGGACGGGGTTTGCGTGGGGTCGACGACCTGGGTGCCGACCGCCACCGGGACCATGTGCGACAACGATCCGGCGACTGCGACGTCCTTGCGGCCGGAAAGCTCCCGCGCCTTCAACGCGGCCTCGACCGCGCGCGTGTTGATCTCCTGGACGCGGTCGCCCAGGCCGGCGCCGGTCAGCATCAGCCGGGAGGAGGCGAAAGTGTTGGCGGTGATCACGTCCGAGCCCGCGCGGATGTAATCCAGGTGGATCTCTGTCAGGAGTTGGTGATGGTCCAGCGTGGCGGCGCCGCACCAGGCGGCCGGGTCCATCGGCGCGCCGCGGCGCTGCAGTTCGGTCCCGGTCGCGCCGTCGAGGATGATCACCGCGCCTTGGTCCAGGCGGTCGCGGATATGCTGGTAGGCCAAGGCGTCGGCTCCTGTCGTTGATTACGGCCGCATCGGCAGCCGCCAGGATTTCAGCTTATCGAAGTCCGCCGTGTATTCCGCCGAACAAAATGCGCCGCCCTGATAGAAATTTCCGACCGGATCGGGCGGCAGCTTCGCCTGCTCGCTCTCCGCCAAGGCCAGATCGACTTCCGAGTTGTATTTCGGCTTGTAGCCCAGCTCTTCAGCGCGGGAGTTATCCCACCAGACCCGGCTGTTGGCGGAGGCGCCGTAGAGCGTTTCATAGACGATGTCCGGGTGATCCAGGCCGATGCGGATCAACTGCACGAGGTCTTCCGGGTGCAGCATGATGGACATGCGGCGCAGATCCAGCGGCTTTTCATTCACATTGCCGATGCGCAGGCTGGTGACCTTCATGCCATGCTTCAACGCGTACATCGCGCCCAACGCCTCGCCGAACGCCTTCGACACGCCGTAGCGGCTGTCCGGCAGCACGGTCACGTCATGCGGGATCTTGTGGTCGCGCGGGTGGAAGCCGACGGCGTGGTTGGAGGAGGCGAAGATCACCCGCTTCACGCCAGCCATCCGCGCGGCCTCGAATAAATTGTAGCAGCCGATGATGTTGGCGTTGAGGATCGCCTCCCACGGTCCTTCGACCGAGAAGCCGCCGAGATGCACGATCCCGTCGATCCCGGCGACCGCCGCCGCCGTCTCCGCCATGCGCTCCAGATTTGCCTTGCGGACGGGCAGGCCATGCAGCTCCGCCGGAGCCTTCAGATCGGACAGCACGACCTCGGGATAGGCCGCCTTCAACAGCGGCGTGATGCGGCGACCGACGTCGCCGGCGGCGCCGGTCAGCAGGATGCGTTTCATGAGCGGGAAATTTCCTCTTTTGATTTGACGGCGCCGTTTTGCGCGGCGGTGGCGAAGCTTCGATAGCGCGCGGCGGCGAGGGTCAGGTGCTCGCGCAGAGCGTTGCGGGCGAGGTCGGGCTTGCGGTCGGTGATGGCGGCCACGATTCGGCCATGCTCCTGCTTGATCCGGGCGAGATACTCGGCCTGGCTGGAGAACGTCATCTCCCAGACGCGCAGGTTCTGGCGCGGGATCACATAGGCGCCCAGAAACTTCAGGAACTCAGTGAATTTTGGATTGCCGGTCGCATTCGCGATGGCGACGTGAAACGCGAAATCCTCGTCGGCGGCGGTTTCGCCGCGGTCGATCGCCGCCTCGAACGCGTGATGAGCGTCCTTGACGCTTTGCAGGGCTGCGTCGCTTCCGCGCAGGCTGGCCATGCCCGCCGCCTCCGCCTCTACCGCCAGCCGCAGCTCCAGCACGTTGATCACGGAATCGAGGGAGCGGAGCATCTCCGGCTCCAACGTGAAGGTCTTGGGGGCCGGCACGGTGCTGACGAACGCGCCCGATCCCTGGCGCGTGATGACCAGCCCTTGGGCCTTCAGCGCCGATATGGCCTCCCGCACCACCGTGCGGCTGACCTTCATCGACTGCATCATTTCCTGCTCGGTCGGCAGCCGCTGGCCGGGCGACAGACGGCCGCTCGAAATCTCCGCCAGAAGACGCGTCGTCACTTCGCCGGTCAGGCTGCGCACCTGGTGAACCGGCCCCATCAGCGCGGGGGCGGGACGGCCAAGATCTGATCTGGACTTTTCTTGTCGGGTCATCGTACAAATTTTCTACCATGTTGAGAGCCTTCGCCGCAATAATCGGCTTTAGGCTTTCAAACCGCTATCGGATCGCCGTCAACCCGCCGCCGTCTCGTCGGGGGGTGCGAGGGATCGCAACAAGCCCGAACGGGCGAACCGATAGGCCAAGCCTGTCACTCGATTGGGAGGAGAGTCAAATGAAGCGCCGTGAGTTTCTAGGATACAGCGCCGCCGCCGCCGCGTCGGTCGCCGGAGTCGGGTCAGCGTCGGCCCAAACCAAAATGGTCATGAAGGCGACCGACGTGCATCCCCTGGGCTACCCCACGGTGGAGGCCGTGGTGCGCATGGGGAAGAAGCTTGAGGCCGAAACCAAGGGTCGTCTGTCGATCCAGATGTTTCCCTCGATGCAGTTGGGCGGCGAGAAGGAGATGATCGAGCAGGCGCAGCTGGGCGCCCTGCAGATCGCCCGCATCTCGGTCGGTCCGATGGGGCAGCTCGCGCCGGAGCTGAACGTGTTCAACCTGCCTTTCATGTTCCGCGACAACGCGCATATGGAGAAGGTGATCGACGGGCCGATCGGCGACGAACTGCTGAAGAAGATCACGGATCATCCGACCGCTCGGCTCATCGGCCTCTGCTGGATGAACGCCGGCACGCGCAACGTCTACAACTCGAAGAAGCCGATCGCCGAATTGTCCGATCTCAAGGGTCTGAAGATCCGCATGATGGGCAATCCGCTGTTCGTGGACACGATGAACGCGTTGGGCGGCAATGGCGTCGCCATGGGCTTCGATCAATTGATCAACGCGATGCAGACCGGCGTCGTCGATGGCGCGGAGAACAACGAGCCCAGCTACGACAGCGGTCAGCATTACCGCTATGCGAAGTATTACTCGCGCACCGGCCACCTGATGATTCCGGAAATTCTCGTCTTCTCGAAGAAGAGCTGGGGCGAACTGTCCGCCGATGATCGGGCCTTGATGACCAAGCTGTCCAAGGAAGCGCAACAGGAGCAGCGCAAGCTTTGGTACGAGGCCGAGAACGAAGCGCTCAAGAAGATGGTCGCCGCTGGGACGATCGTGAACGACGTCGCGAACAAGCAGGCTTTCCAGGACGCTGTGAAGCCGGTCTGGGACAAGTACGCCGCGCAGCATAAGGAGCTGATCGCCCGCATTCAGGCGGTCAAGTAAGCGGCTCCACTTCGCCAAGGCCGGCGGCCTTCGGTCGCCGGCCGCTCCTTTCACGTTGGGGCCGGACGTCATGACTACTGCTTACTATCGCGCGATGGACGCGCTGCATAAGGCCTGCGTGTTCGTCGCAGGCGTCGCCCTTGTGGTCATCACCCTGATCATTCCCTGGGGCGTGTTCACGCGCTACGTGCTGAACAGCGCCGCCTCCTGGCCGGAGCCGATGGCGATCCTGCTGATGATTTGGCTGTCGTTCCTGTCGGCGATCGTCTGCTACCGCGAGCACCTGCACATCGGGGTGGGCATGTTGCCCAACGCCCTGGGCGAGTCCGCGCGCAAAGGCCTGGGGATTCTGGTCGAACTCGGCATGCTGGCCGTCAACCTCTTCCTGCTCTGGTTCGGGATCAATCTGGTTCAGACCACTTGGCATCAGACCATCGCGGAGTTTCCGGTCGTCTCGGTCGGCGTCTCCTACCTGCCGGTTCCGATCGGCGGAGCCGTCTCCGTTCTTTTCATCATCGAGCGGTTCATGAAGGGGAATTACTTCCCGCCGCCGCCGGATCCCGACGATCTCGGCGTGATCTCCAGCGAATAGCCGCCGAAGGGAATTTCATTATGGATAGTTTAGTTCTTCTCGGCTCCTTCACGGTGCTGTGCTTCATGGGCATGCCGGTCGCCTACGCGCTTGGCGCCGCCGCCCTTTGCGCCGCGCTGTGGATGGACATTCCGCTGGAGGCGATCGCGCTGAAGACCTCCGACGGGATGGACGACTTCCCGTTGTTGGCGATCCCGTTCTTCATTCTGGCCGGCGCGATCATGGCCGAAGGCGGCATGGCGGAGCGCATCATCAACCTCGCCAAGATATTCGTGGGCTTCATCCGCGGCGGCCTCGCTCTGGTGAACATCCTGGCCTCCACCATGTTCGGGTGCATTTCCGGCTCTTCGGTCGCTGACACCGCGTCGATCGGGTCGGTCATGATCCCGCAGATGATCAAGGCGGGGTATCCGAGGCTGTTCGCGGTCAACGTCACGGTTTCGGGCTCGTTGCAGCCGCTGTTGATTCCGCCGTCGCACAACATGGTCATCTATTCGCTGGCGGCGGGCGGCAGCGTTTCGGTCGCGCATCTGTTCATGGCCGGCGTCATCCCGGGCATTCTGCTCGGCGCGTCTCTGATGCTGCTCTGCCTGATCATCGCCCATCGCAAGAAGTTCCCCAAGGGCGAGCCGATCACGATGCGGCAGGCCGGACGCATCGCCTACGAGGCGGTCTGGGGCCTGGTGACGGTGTTCATCATTCTCGGAGGCATCCTGTCCGGCGTGTTCACGCCGACGGAGAGCGCGGCGGTCGCCTGCGTCTGGGCCTTTCTGGTGACGGTCTTCATCTACCGCGACTACCGTTTCCGCGAACTGCCGCGCATGATCGGCCGCGTGGTGCGCACGGTCGGCATGGTGATGATCATGATCGGCTTCTCGGTCGCCTTCGCCTACATGATGACCTTGATGCGGATCCCGGCGCTGGCGACGGAGTTCTTCGTCTCCATCTCCAGCGACAAGTACATGTTCCTATTCTATGTGAACATTCTGCTGCTGGTGCTGGGGACCTTCATGGATCTGGCCCCGATGCTGCTGATCTGCACGCCGATCTTCATGCCGATCATCGCCAAGTTCGCGATCGATCCCGTGCATTTCGGCATCATCCTGATCTTCAATCTGGGCATCGGCCTGCTGACGCCCCCGGTCGGGCCGACGCTGGCGGTCGGTTGCGCGATCGGCAAGGTCACGATGGAGCAGCTTTCGAAGTCCATCATGGTGTTCTACGTCCCGATGCTGATCGTTCTGGGGCTGGTCACCTACATTCCGGCCCTGACGCTTTGGCTGCCCAGGATGGTTCTGAACTAGCGCGTTTTCACCTTGGTCTGAATCATGAAAAACAGAAAAATCGCGGTTTTTTTATGGTGTTATGAGCAAGACCCGCTTCAAGGTGAGCGGGTCTTGCTTCTAGGGCCTGTAGTCGTAGCGTATTGACTGCGTTGAGCCGGCGTCGAACCCGATCATCACGTCGATCGGACCCGGCGCCGCCTCGAAGCGGTCGCCCTCCCGCCAGAAAGCGAGCAGGTCCGGCGTGATCGGAAATTCGAGGGTTCGGCTTTCGCCCGGCGTCAGAACCGCGCGCTGAACGCCGCGCAGCATCATCGACGGCCGAGAGATCGGCGCGACGCGGTTGCGCAGATAGAGCTGGACGACGGCGGTCCCCGTCGGGCCCTGAACATGACTGACGGTGACCCGCGCAAGATTCCCGACCATGATCGGGGCGGAGATCGCAAAACGCGCGTAGCTGAGGCCGCGACCCATCGGGAACAGCGGCGTGGTTGGGCGATCCAGATAGTTCGACGAATAGAGATCGGGCCACTTGATCGGCGGACGACCGGTCGGCAGTCGATCATGGTGCACCGGGATCTGGCCGACGGAGCGCGGAGTCGCCATCGGCATGCGTCCGCCAGGCTCCGCCAAGCCGAACAGAACGCGGGCGAGAGCTTCGCCGCCCATGGTGCCGGGAAACCACGCCATCAGTATGGCCGGCGCGCGGGCGGCCAGCCGCTCACTCGCCAAGGGACGGCCGCTGAACAGCACAGCGGCGGTCGGCTTACCCTGCGCGAGCACGGCCTCGGCGAGGTCGTTCTGGTTTCCGGGCAGGTCGATCTCGGTCCGGCTCGCCGCTTCGCCGCTCATCGCGGCGGATTCGCCCAGCGCGAGGATGACGACGTCGGCGTTCGCGGCGGCGGCGCGGCCGCGCTCGATCTCCTCCGCGGCGATCTGCTCGAAACCTGCGGTCTGAACCACCTCCAACGCGACCCCGGCTCCCAGAACGGCGCGCAGGCCGGCCGCGAACGAGACCGGCGCGCTGAACAATCCCCGGCCATACCAGGAGCCGAGCATCTCGACCTCCTTGTCCGCTTGCGGTCCGATCACCGCGACCCGGCGGATGGCGCGCGGGAAGGGCAGGGAATTCCCCTCGTTCTTCAGCAGCACGAGGCTCTTCTCCGCCAGCCGAAGCGCCGCCTCGCGATGGGCCGGCGGGTTGAGCGCGGGCAGCGCGTTCGCCGCTTGAAAGCGGGCGAAGGGGTCGTCGAACAATCCCATCTTTTCCTTGAGCGTCAGCACATGACGCGCCGCGTCGTCCAACTCGCCCAGGTCGATCTGGCCGGCGCGCGCCAAAGCCGGCAGCTCGCGGGAGAAGATGCGGGTCGCCATCTCCATCTGCAGCCCGCCCTTCAGTCCCAGGTGGGCGGCCTGGCGGTCGTCGGCGGCGATCCCGTGGCGCTCCAGCTCGGATAGGGCGCCGAAGTCGCTCATCACCAAGGCGCTGGATCGCCATTCGCGACGCAACACCTGCCTCAGCAGGAACGGGTTGGCGATCACTGGCAGGGCGTTGAAGGTGTTGAAGGCGGCCATGAAGCATTCCGCCCCGGCCTTGCCCGCCGCGCGAAACGGCGGCAGATGGATTTCGCGCAGTTCCCGCTCGGTGATTTCCGCGCTGGTGTAGTCCAGTCCGCCCAAGGTCGCGCCGTTCGCGCCCAGATGCTTCGGGCAGGCGGCGAGCGAGGTGGGCGCGCCGATCCCTCCGGTCTGAAATCCGCGGATGCGCGCGGCCGCCACTTGCTCGCCCCACCAGGAAGATTCGCCGGCGCCCTCCGCGCTGCGGCCCCAGCGCGGATCCCGGCTGATGTCCAGCATCGGGGCGAAGGTCAGGTTCACGCCATCGGCCAACGCCTCAAGCGCCGCCATCCGTTCCGCTTGCTCGATCGCCTCCAGGTCGAAGCTCGCGGCCTGGCCGACCGGCAAGGGGAAGATCGTGCGGTAGCCGTGGACCACGTCGTACCCGAGCAGCAGCGGAACGCCCAGCCGGGTTTCCTTGACCGCGATGGTCTGCATTCGCAGGGCGAAGGCGCGGTCATGCATGTTGAACAGACCGCCGATCCCGCCCGCACGCAGCCGCGCGTCGGCTTCCGGCGTCAGATAGAGCTGGCGCTCCGGCGCCCAATCGGCGGTTTCCAGATTGAGCTGGCCGATCTTCTCCTCGACCGTCATGGCTGCGATCAACCGCTCGACCCGCTCCGACGCCAGAGCGGGCGCGGCGATCAGCAGAAAGGCGAGCGAGAGGCGGATCACGCCAACCCCCTCATCGCTGCGCCGTCCCCCAGTTCGGGGCGGTGTAGTAGGGCGCGTTGGACGGCGCCAGCGGCGGTTGGCCAAGGATGTGATCGGCGGCTTTCTCCGCCGTCATGATCGTCGGCGCGTTCAGATTGCCCGTCGTCAACGACGGGAAGATCGAGGAATCCACCACCCTCAACGCCTCCATGCCGATCACCCGCGTCTCCGGATCCACCACGGTCATGAGATCGTCCGCGCGGCCCATCTTGCAACTGCCGGTCGGGTGATAGGCGCTCTCCAGCTTCTCCCGCAGAAAGGCGTCGATCTCGTCGTCGGACTGGACGTCCATTCCCGGGCTGATCTCCCGCCCGCGATAGGGGGTGAAGGCTTCTTGCGCGAAGATCTCGCGGGTCAGGCGCAGGCAGGCGCGCATCTCCGTCCAATCGTCGGGATGGCCCATGTAGTTGAACAGCACGCGCGGCTTCTCCCGCGCGTCGGCCGATTTCAACCGCACCCAGCCTCGGCTCTTGGTGCGCATCGTGCCGACATGCGCCTGGAAGCCATGTTCGGTCGCCAGCGCATGGCCGTCATAGGACATGGCCAATGGCAGGAAGTGGTACTGGATGTCCGGATAGCGGATCCCGGCGCGGGAGCGGATGAAGCCGCAGGTCTCGAAATGATTGGTCGCGCCCAGACCGTCGCGCCGCAGCAGCCAGCGCGCGCCGATCAGGCCTTTCTTGAACCAGGACATCGAGGAAAAAAGCGTGACCGGCTGGGTGCAGGCGTACTGGAAATAGAACTCCATGTGATCCTGCAGATTCTCGCCGACGCCGGGCAGATCATGGCGTGGGGTCAGGCCTAAATCCGACAGCTCCGCCGCCGGCCCGACGCCGGACAATTTCAGCAACTGCGGCGAATTGATCGGCCCGCCGCTCAAGATCACTTCGCGGGTCGCGGACACGCTGATGTCCTTGTCGCCCTGGCGATAGCGCAGACCGGTCGCGCGCTTGCCCTCGAACAGGATCTCGGTCGCCAGCGCGTGGGTGCGGACCTCCAGGTTCTTGCGGGTCATGGCCGGCTTCAGATAGGCGTTCGCCGCGCTCCAGCGCCGACCGTCGCGCACGGTCATGTCCATCCGGCCGAAGCCTTCCTGCTGGAAGCCGTTGACGTCGCTGGTCTCCGGATATCCCGCCTGCTTCGCCGCCTCGACGAAGGCGCGGTAGAGCGGATTCTTGGTCGGTCCATAGCTGGTGTGCAGCGGCCCGTCCGAGCCGCGATAGGCGTCCCCGCCCTCCGCCCGGGTCTCCGCCCGGCGGAAATAGGGCAAGACGTCCCGATAGGCCCAGCCGCGCGCGCCCTGCGCCTCCCAACCGTCGAAATCATGCGGATTGCCGCGGATATAGACCAGGCCGTTGATCGATGAAGAG
>JBMLRS010000623.1:5129-5787 GCA_049240905.1 Elsteraceae bacterium | reverse complement strand
TGGTCTTCGCTGCGCAGGAAGCAGGGCAGCAGGTCGTCGAAGCCCCAGCCCGGCACGCCCCAGTCGTCGAAGTCTTCGCGCTGGCCGCGGATGTAGACCAGGCCGTTAATGGAGGAGGAGCCGCCCAGCACCTTGCCGCGTGGGCAATGCATGCGTCGTCCGCCGAGGCCGGGCTCCGGTTCGGTCTCATAGGCCCAATTGTATTTCGGCATGTTCATCGGGATCGACAGCGCGCTGGGCATCTGGATCAGCACGGACCCGTCCGAGCCGCCGAACTCCAGCAGCAGCACGCGATTCCTGGGATCTTCGCTCAGCCGGTTCGCCAGCACGCAGCCAGCCGATCCCGCGCCGACGATGATGAAATCGAAACTCTCCACGCCGCTCTCCGCCGCATCTCCCCGCCGCAAGGCTTAACGCAAAGCGTGGGCCGCCGCCACGCTTCGGATGCAGGTGAACCACAGCCGCGCCGCGCAAAAATCAGGTGGATCATACCCCGCATCGACGTTAGCCTCGCTCTGCAATCATCGGAGGAAAAGATGCGTGGCGGTCCAATCGCAATGCTTGTGGTCTGTCTAGTTCTGGCGGGCTGCCAGCGGCCTGGACAGAATGTCTATAGCGCCAGAGAGGTGGGACGCGCCGCGCTGGTCAATTTCGGCAC
>JBMLRS010000623.1:0-5119 GCA_049240905.1 Elsteraceae bacterium | reverse complement strand
CGTGAGGTGAACGTGCAGGGCCAGAACACGGGCGCTGGCGCCGCGGTCGGCGCGGCGGCGGGCGGCATCGGCGGATCCCAGATCGGTCAGGGCGGCGGCAACGCGGCGGCGGCTCTGGGCGGGGTCGTGGTTGGCGCGATCGCCGGCGCGCTGATCGAGCAAGCCGCCGCCAATCGCAGGGCCACCGAGTATGTCGTGACCATGCAGACCGGCGTCACTCTGACTCTAGTGCAGGATCACAATGAAGGCGAGGCGCCGATCAATGTGGGCGATCGCGTCATGGTCCAACTGTCCGGCGGCAAACAGCGCGTGCTGGCGGCCGGCGCGCTGCCGACCGAAATCAAGCGCCCCCAAGGCATTAAGGTGACTGATTGATGAGTATGAAGTTGCGGGCGGCCCTGCTCGGGGCGTTGTTCTTCGCGTCAGCCTGCAGCCATCAAGCTCAGATCCCCGTGGTGGACGGCGCTGCGTTGGCCCAGCAGATCGGCGCCAAACAATCCGGCCGCTACGCAGTCGTGCTGCAGACCGGCGGCTGGGCGCTGACCGCCGAAAACCAAGCCTTCGCCTGTTCGTTGAACAGCTTCAACGTCGACGTCAACCCGATCTGGGAGAAGACGGCGAAGGAGGCCGTAGCCGGCGCGGTTCGAAGGGCGGATTTCGTGACGAGCCTGAAGTCAGCGGAGGAGCTGAAAGAGCAGGGCTATGACGCGATCGTGATCTTGACGCAATCGCACGCCAGATCGGAGATGGCCATCTTGCCGAAGCTCATTCGGTCCGAGGCGATCTCTGAAACCGCGCTCGACCTCGTCATGGTCGTCAATTGGCCCGACGGAAGCACGATTCAGGAGGCTCTCACCGGGCAAGGGAAGATGACCAAATTCGTGTTCGGCTGCGATGAAGCCGCTGACGTGGTCGGCCAATCGGCGAGCCGCGCGATCAGAGACTTGGTCAAGCAGATGATCGTGACGCTCAAGCTTCATCTGGCCCAGCGCCAGGGCTAGAACAAGATCGGCTCGCTTCGACGCCGATCTTGTTCGGAACTTCATGAAGAATGGCGCATTTTCGGCTTTTCGCGATCCAGGCTAAGTCGGCGACGCGCTCCGGCGGCTCTGCTATCGCGACCGAGAAAAATAGAATTCGTCGCGTGGGTGCAAGTCCCGGTTCACGTCCGCGACGCGTGGTGAACTCGGCGTCCATATGATCGGCTTGCCCTGGATCATGGGCAAAAGGGCGGCGACATCGGTGCCGCCGGCGCGGATGTGGGCGGCCACGGCGGGGGATCGCAGGGCGGCGGTCAGGGCGTCCGGATCGAAGGCGATTGGTTCGTTGGAGCCGATCAGGACGCCGAAGTTCCCGAGGCGCACTGCATGGGGGAACACCGACAGAAATGTGTCCACCGTGCGCTGGGTCGGCGCCCACTGGACGAAGATCCCCCCCTCTTTGAGGGATTTCCGCGCCAGTTCGAAGAATTCCTGACTGTAGAGCATCCCGCTCATTGAGCTTTCGGGCAGCACGGCGTCGGCCTGGATCACGTCGTAGCGTCGACCGCCGACGAACACGTCGCGCCGCCCGTCGCCCGCCACCCAACTGTAGCGCGGATCACGCCGCATCGCGGCGATCGCGCTTTTCGGGTTCTGAGCGGCGTAGGCGTCCATCACGGCGTAGACCGGGCTGACCAACTCGATCGCGCGGATATGCTCCGTCTCAGGTCGAACGCCGGCGCCGTGCGGCGTGCCGCCGACGCCAACGCCGATCACCAGCACGTCCTTCGGGTTCGGATGAGTCAAAGGGCCCAGAACGCCAAGCAGGGTGTGCCACGTCGCGAAAGGCACGTCGCTTTGCGAGAAGCCGCCGATGAACATCGGCCCCGCCCCGTCGCGCAGCCGCAGCACCGCCAAACCGCTACGATTTTCCGCGACATAGGCGACGTCAGCCGGCCGCACCAGATGCTGCGCCCGCCAATAGGCGTCGTTGCTGGGCAACAGGGCGAGGGTGGCGGCGACCGCCCCGCCGCCCAGCATCGATCGGACGCGCCACTGATCGCTCGCTCGCCGGGCCTCCGCCAGGGCCAGAAGCACGGCGCCGATCCCCAGCGCCATCAAGGTGCCGATCATCCCCAGGAGTTGCAGGCTGATCAGCCCGACGCACAGGCTGCCCGCCGCATTGCCCATGATGTTGGCCAATTGGACGTACCCGACGCGCCGTCCGACCGAAGCGAAATCCTTCTGAACCGCCTTTTGCGCGAACGGGAAGGACAGGCCCATCAGGAAGGAGGGCGGGGCCACCACCACCAGCACCAGGATCAGCGCGACGATGAAGCCGTCGCCGCGGAATCGTACCGCTTCCGAGCCGACCCATCTGGCGAGCCCGCCCCATTCCAGCGCGGCGTAGAGCAGCGTCACGGTCAAGGCGGCGATCGCGACGGCCAGCGCCTGGATCAACACGAAAGCGGAGCGCGGCTCCCGCACCCGATCGACCCAGCGGGTCGCCGCCAGGATGCCGAGTCCGTCCGCCACCAGGAAAACTGCGAGGATGGAGGGAAAGGCGTAGGCGCTGCCCTGCATGAAAACGCCGAGCAGCCGTACCCAAGCGATCTCCAGACCGACGATGATGAACCCCGAGACGAACACCAGGGCGCTCCAACGTTGGATCAGCCAGGGGTCGGAGGCGCCTGTCGAGGGCGCGTCCGGCCCTCGCGCCGCCTCGCTTGGCTTGACGGACGACAGATTGCCCATCACCGCGAGGGTCAAGCCGGCTGCGAGCAGGTTGGATCCCGCCGCTATCCATAGGGTCGCTTCGAATCCGAACGTCCCAGCGAGCCACCAGCCGGCCGCGAGCGCGCCCACGCCGGCGCCGAGCGTGTTCAGGCCATAGAGCAAGCCAATGCGCTGCGCCGCTCCGTCCAATCCCGTCACCGCCGCGCGGGACAGGAAAGGCAGGGAGCAGCCCATCAGGAAGGTCGGCAGCAGCATGCCGCTGAATGAGATCAGAAAGATCAGCAGCGGGCTCTTGATCTCCGGGCCGATCTGCAACGCGAGCCAGTCATAGAGGAACGGCTTTGAGAGCAGGGTGAAGGCGGCCACCCCGATCTCGCAGGCGATGAACGCGAGCGCCGCCTGGCGGGCGCTCAGCTTATCCGCCACCAGACCTGCGGCGAGGCTGCCCAGACCCAGCCCCATCAGGAAGGCGCCGACCACGATCGCGGCGGTGACCGCGTCGGAGCCGGCGAAAATCCCCAAGATGCGCTGCCAAACCGTCTGATCGATCAGGGCGGCGAATCCTGAAGCCAGGAAAGCCGCCGCCAATGCGGTCAGCGTCAAACGGTCGTCAATCGGCGCAACGCCGGTTCGGCTCAGGGCCATTTCTTTAAGCTCCACGCGGCGCCAACACGCTGCCGCATATGGCGACGAGGCGTCGTGAAACCAGCTACCCTGAGCTTAAGCTTTTGTCATCTATCGTTAATCTAGGCGGCGAGAGTGAAGCCGGCGTCGCGGATCGCCGCTTCGGCCTGATCTTTTGAGATTGCGCCTTCGATCGTCACCTTGCCGCTGGGCAGGTCGACGTTCACCACCGCCGCCTTGTCCTGCGCCTGCAGCGCCCGCGTGACCGCCTTGACGCAGCCGCCGCAGGTCATCCCCTTCACCATCAACTCCATAACGCTCTCCTTGCTCGGTCGGGAATCGACCGCCTGCGTTCTTTGTGGGGTCTCCTACGGTGGGAGGGTCAAGCCGAATAACGCCGAAATTTCTCCTCTTGACCTTCCCATCATGGGAGACCTTATCTGACCCAGCGTCTGATAGGAGAGACGCGATATGACACAATCAAACACATTCACTTTATCGATCCAGGGGATGACCTGCGCTTCCTGCGTCGCGCGCGTTGAGAAGGCGCTGGCCGCGACCCCGGGGGTGCTGTCGGCTCAAGTCAATCTGGCGACCGAGCGCGCGCGGATCGAGGCCAGCGGCCCCGCCGCCTCGATCGAGGCGTTGACCGCCGCGGTCGAGCGAGCCGGCTATGATGCGACCGCCGTCGCCGACGCGCCGCGCCCGGCGCCCGACTCCGCGTCGGCCGGGCTCGGCGTCGTGATCGCCGCCGCCTTGCTGAGCGCGCCGTTGGCGGCGCCGATGATCGGCGAGCCGTTCGGGGCGCATTGGATGCTGGATCCATGGCTGCAGATGGTCTTGGCGACGCCCGTTCAGTTCTGGTTCGGCTGGCGTTTCTACGCCGCCGCCTGGCGCGCGGGACGGCATGGCGCGGCGACGATGGACACGCTGGTGGCGATCGGCACCTCCGCCGCCTATGGCTTGAGCGCGGTGCAGACGCTGTTGGGCGCCGGCATGGAGCATCTTTATTTCGAGGCGGCGGCGGTCGTCACGACCCTCGTTCTGCTGGGCAAGTGGCTGGAGGCGCGCGCCAAGCGGCAGACGACCGCGGCGATCAGGGCCTTGCAGCAGCTCCGGCCGGAGCGGGCGCGGGTGCGGCGCGATGGAGCCGAGATCGAGATCGCGACCGATGATCTCGTCATCGGCGACCTGATGGTGATCCGTCCAGGTGAGCGCGCCCCGGCTGACGGGCTGGTGCGGGAAGGGGAGAGCGCGGTCGACGAAGCCTTGCTGACCGGCGAAAGCCGCCCGGTCGAAAAGCAGGTCGGCGCCGCGGTTTCAGCCGGCACGGGGAACGGCGACGGCATGCTGGTCGTGGCCGTCACGGCGATCGGCGCGGAGACGGCGCTGGGGCGGATCAGCCGCCTGGTGGAGGACGCGCAGGCCGAGAAGGCTCCGATCCAGCGTCTGGTCGACAAGGTCAGCGGCGTCTTCGTGCCCATCGTTCTCGTCATCGCTTTGGCCACCTTCCTGGGCTGGGCCTTGTTCAACGGCGATCTGGAGACCGCGTTGATCAACGCGGTGGCGGTTCTTGTGATCGCTTGCCCCTGCGCGTTGGGGTTGGCGACGCCGACGGCGATCATGGTCGCGACCGGGACGGCGGCTCGGCAAGGAGTATTGATCAAGGACGCCGTCGCGTTGGAGCGCGCCCACGCGGTCAAGCTGGTGGCGTTTGACAAGACGGGGACGCTGACGCTCGGCCAGCCGTCGGTGACCGCGATCGTGACGGACGGCTT
>JBMLRS010000622.1:0-1299 GCA_049240905.1 Elsteraceae bacterium | reverse complement strand
CCGGAGATCGGGCCGGAGGTGGTGGGCGGCAGCTTCAGCGCGCTGGACGGCCACGTAAACTCCCTCCGCCTGTTCCGCGCGCTGCACACCGCCATGCAGCGGCGCGGCGTCACATATCTGCCCAGCAGCCCGGTCTCCGCGATCCATCGACGAGCCGGCGGCTTCGAGATCACGACGCCGAAAGGGATTTTCCGGGCCGGCAAGGTGATCCTCGCCGCAGGCAACGCCAACGCCCATCTGGCCCCGATGGTGGGTCTTCACGCGCCGATGAAGCCGGAGCGCGGCCAGATCCTGGTGACCGAGCGGCTGAAGCCCTTCCTCACCCACCCGATGGTCACCCTGCGCCAGACCGACGAGGGCACCGTGATGATCGGCGACAGCCGCGAGGAAGGCGTCGATCCCGCCGACATGAACCTGCCGATCAACGGCGTCATGGCGTCGCGCGCGGTGCGCATGTTCCCGATCCTGGGCACGGTGAACGTCGTGCGGGCCTGGCGCGCGATCCGGGTGATGCCGGCCGACGGCTTCCCGATCTACGACCAGTCCGAAACCCACCCCGGCGCCTTTCTCGTCACCTGCCATTCCGGCGTGACCCTGGCCGCCGCCCATGCTCTGCATCTGGCCCCGATGATCGCGGCGGGATCGCTGGACGCATCTCAAGTCGGCGCTTTCAGCGCCCGGAGGTTCGATGTTCAAAAGGTCGCCTGAGACGAGCGGCGAACCCGTCGCCTTCACCCTCGACGGCAAGCCGTTGACCGCGCGCGCGGGCGACAGCGTCGCCGCCGCCCTGCTGGCGAACGGCGTCGCGCATTGCCGCGCCACGCCGGTCTCCGGCTCTCCGCGCGCGCCTTATTGCATGATGGGCGTCTGCTTCGACTGTCTGGTGACGATCGACGGCGTCGGCAACAAGCAGGGCTGCCTCGTGCCGGTTCGCGCGGGCATGAGCGTGGAAACCCAGATCGGCAAGCGGGCGGCCGGACGATGACCGAAGCTCTGGCGAACGCCTATGACGTCGTCGTCGTCGGCGCAGGCCCCGCGGGCTTGGCGGCGGCGGCGATCACCGCGAAGGCCGGCCTGTCGACCGTGATCCTGGACGAAGGCGCCGGCCCCGGCGGGCAGATCTACCGCGCGATCACCACCACGCCGGTGAAGGACCGGCGGATCCTCGGCCCGGACTACTGGCATGGCGGGAGCTTGGTGCGGGACGCGGTCGACAGCGGCGCGACCCTGGCCGGCGGAACCCTGGTCTGGAGCCTGGACCGCGATCTCGCCCTCGCCATCTCGCGCAACGGGGCGGCG
>JBMLRS010000621.1:1212-2872 GCA_049240905.1 Elsteraceae bacterium | reverse complement strand
CGTGGATTTATGGGCCGACGCCGATCTGGACGGCGCGGTGGTCGCGATCGGCAACGCGCCGACCGCCTTGGAGCGTCTGTTGGATCGTCTGGAAAAGAAGAACGCGCCGCGACCCGCGGCGATCTTGGGCTTCTGCGTCGGCTTCGTCGGCGCGGCGGAGGCCAAGGCGCGGCTGATGGCGCAGCGCCGCCATCCCTGGATCGCGCTGGAAGGCCGACGCGGCGGCAGCGCGCTGGCGGCGGCGGCGGTGAACGCCCTGGCGGTCAGCGCCTCGGAGCGATCGGCATGAACCCTTGGTTGACCGTGATCGGGCTGGGTGAGGATGGCTTGGCCGGCCTCTCCCCGCTGGCGCTGGACAAGCTGAACCGGGCGGAGCTGCTGGTCGGCGGGCAGCGGCATCTGGATCTGGCCGGGCAGCATCCGGCCAAGCAACTGGTCTGGGAGACGCCGCTGTCGCGTACGGTCGACGCCATCGCGGCGGCGCGCGGCAAGCCCTGCGTGGTGCTGGCGACCGGCGATCCACTGTGGTTCGGCATCGGCGTCACCCTCGTGCAGCGCTTCGCCCGCGAGGAGATCCTGCTGCTGCCGAGCCTGAGCGCCTTTCAGTTGGCGGCGACCGAACTGGGCTGGCCGCTGGCGCGCTCGATCTGCCTGACCCTGCATGGCCGGCCGCTGGCGCGGCTCGCGCGGCATCTGCATCCGGGCGCGCGGATCCTGGCCCTGACCGACGATGGGCATGGGCCGGTGGCGATCGCCGGATTGTTGAAAGAGGCCGGTTGGGGACCCTCCGCGATCACCGTGCTGGAGCGCTGGGGCGGGCCGCACGCGCGGCGGCTGGACGGGATCGCCGAAGATTGGACTGAGACCGATTGCGCGGATCTGAACATCGTGGCGATCACCGCGCTGCCGGCGCCGGGAGCGGCGGTCTGGTCGCCCGCGCCGGGCTTGCCGGACGAGGCCTATCGCCATGACGGGCAGCTGACCAAGCGGGCGATCCGGGCGGCCACCCTGGCGGCCCTGGCCCCCCTGCCCGGCGAACGCTTGTGGGACATCGGGGCCGGCAGCGGCTCCATCGCGATCGAATGGCTGCGCGCGGCGGCGGATACGACCGCGATCGCGATCGAGCGAGAGGCGAGCCGGGCGGAGTCCATCCGGTTCAACGCCGATCGGCTGGGAACGCCGGAGCTGAAACTGGTGCTGGGCGAGGCGCCGGCGGCGCTGGAAGGCTTGCCGGCGCCCAACGCGATCTTCATCGGCGGCGGGATCAGCGATCCCGAGATCGCGGCGCGCTGCTGGGACGCGCTGCTTCCAGGCGGCCGGATGGTCGCCAACGCGGTGACGGTGGAGGGCGAGATGGCGTTGTTCGCCCTGGCGGACCGCTATGGCGCCGCGCTACACCGTTTCTCCACGGCGACCGCGACGCCCGTCGGCCCGTTCCGGGGCTGGCGGCCGGCGATGCCGATCACCCAAGCGATCCTGATCAAAGCCTGATGACTGGAACCCTGTATGGCGTTGGGGTCGGCCCCGGCGACCCTGAGCTTTTGACCCTGAAGGCCCTGCGCCTGATCCGCGCCTGCCCGGTGCTGGCCTGGCCGGCCCCGGAGGCGGGCGACAGCTTCGCCCGCTCGATCACGCCAGCCCCGCCGTGGATGGCGATGGA
>JBMLRS010000621.1:818-1202 GCA_049240905.1 Elsteraceae bacterium | reverse complement strand
ACCTGCCGGAGAAGATCGAGGTCGCGATCCGCATGCCGATGGCGGTGGAGCGGTTCCCGGCCCAGGCGGTCTATGACTCGGCGCAGGCCATCCTGCGCGCCCATCTCTGCGCGGGTCAGGACGTGGCGGTGCTGTGCCAGGGGGATCCGTTCTTCTATGGCTCCTTCATGTATCTGTTCGCCCGGCTGGCGCATGAGCACCCGATCCAGATCGTGCCCGGCGTCTCCTCCCTCACCGCTTGCGCCGCCGCCGCCGGCCATCCGCTGATCAGCCGGAACGACAGTCTTGTGGTGCTGTCCGGCGCCTTGCCGCGCGAGGAACTGACGGCGCGGCTGAAACAGGTGGAGGCCGCGAAGAAGGACGGGCGATGGGCGCGCGCCTATC
>JBMLRS010000621.1:0-808 GCA_049240905.1 Elsteraceae bacterium | reverse complement strand
GGCCGCCGCGATCCTGAAGCTGGGGCGCCATGCCGGTACCGTGCGCGCGGTGCTGGAGGAGCTGGGCCTGCTGAATGACGCGACCCTGGTGGTGCGCGCCAGCCTGCCGGATCAGAAAGTGATGCGCTTCGCCGACGCGGACATCGCCGACGTTCCCTATTTCGCGACGGTGTTGACGCATCGACGCGGGAACGCGGTGAAATGAGCGCGCTCATCCTCTGCCCGACGGCGGGCGGGCTTGCGCTCGCGCAGCGGATTGCGACGCTGCTGCCGGGTTCAGAAATTCAGGCGCGGCGCGGGCGCGTTCCAGCGGACGTGGGCGTCATGCTGTTCGACGAGACAATCACGGCGCTCCGGGCTGGGTTCGCGGAAGGCCGGCCGCTGATCGCGCTCTGCGCGGCGGGAATCATCATCCGCGCGCTGGCCCCGGTGCTGGGGGACAAGACCGCCGAGCCGCCGGTGCTGGCGGTCAGCGAAGACGGAAAGAGCGTGATCCCGCTGCTGGGCGGGCATCGTGGGGCCAATGATCTGGCGCGTAAGCTGGCTGAAGAACTGGAGGCGCACGCGGCGGTGACCACGGCGGGCGATCTGGTGCTGGGCCTGGCGCTGGACGATCCGCCGCCGGGTTGGCGGATCCAGGCGCTTGCGGGCGTGAAGCCGGTCGCGGCGGCGTTGATCAGCGGCGGCAAGGTGAAGCTGATCGGGGACGCGCCTTGGCTGGCGTCCTTGCCGCGAGATGACAAGGCGGCGCTCTCCATCACGGTCAGCCATCGGCTGGACGCTGCGGGCGATCTGATCTATCGCGCGC
>JBMLRS010000620.1:4742-6577 GCA_049240905.1 Elsteraceae bacterium | reverse complement strand
GAGGTGCCGAGCAGGCTCAGAAACGCGCCGCGCTCGACCGACAGATCGGTCGGCCGCAGCGCCTCCACCCCACCCTTATACGTCTTTGCTACGCCTTCCAGGCTCAGCGCCAGATCCACGCCGCCTATTTCCGCATGTCTATGGCGTGGCGCTTGTTCACGAACTCCAGCGTGAAGGCCTGTTTCCAATCAATGTCCGCCGGGTAGAGGCCGGTGTCCTTGATGGAGGCGACGAAGGCGCCCCAGCGCGCCTCGGTCATCGCGCCGATGCCGAGGGTCAGGCTGTCGCCGCTGTCCACAATCCCGTACTGCTTCATCACCGCGATGGAGTTCGCCAGACGATCCGGCGTCATCTCGCGATTCTCCTTCAGGATCAGGTCGTTGCCCGGCTTCGGATCGCCGTACATGTAGCTGTACCAACCCTCAATCGAGGCGTCGACGAAGGCCTGCACCAATTTTGGGCGCTCCCTCACGGTCTTGACCTGCGCGTGCACCATGGTCGAGTAGCTTTCGAAACCGTGGTCGGCGATCAGGATCAGATGCGGCTTGAACTTGCCTTCCTGTTCGATCGAGTAGGGTTCGGACGTGATGAACCCCTGTTGGATCGCCTTCTTGTCCGCGAGGAACGGCCCCATGTTGAAGGTGTAGGGGCGCACCTGATCGTCGGTGTAGCCATAGCGCGACTTCAGCCAGGCCCAATAGCCCGTCCGCGCGCTGGCCGAGATCATCACCGGCTTGCCTTTGATCTGCTCCAGCGTGTCGTTGCCCTGGCCGGGATGAGAGATCAGCACGCGCGGGTTCTTCTGGAAATAGGCCGCGACGGTGGTGACCGGGATCTTCTCCTGCACGAAGTTCAAGGGGAAGAACGCTTCGGAGCCCATCTGGAAATCGACCACGCCGGCCGCGATGTTCTGCGCGACGTTGACCTGCGGGCCGCCCTGGCGGATGGTCACGTCAAGCCCGGCTTTCGCGTACAGGCCGGTCGCGACCGCCTGATAGAAGCCGCCATGCTCCGCCTGCGCGAGCCAGTCGGTTCCGAACGTCACTTTGGTCAGCCCCTGGCTGAAAACCGGGCGCCCGGAAAGGGCCATAACGCCCGCCGCCATCCCGCCCAGCGCCGCGCGCCGTCCGATCAGAGTGTTAGAGACCGTATTCCGCATGTTCATCTCCTCTCGGCCAACGTTTGCAGCAAGCTTTGTTCCAAGATCCTAGGTCGCCCGCCCGGCGTTGCCAGCCGCCGCGCATTCCCCAGGAGAATTTGAGGAATTTCGCGGAATTGACAGCGCTTCACAAGAGCGACCACTCTGAAAACGCCATTACGAAATTTTAGCAAGGGTTGATTCATGAGCAACGTCGCGCAATTGGCGCCGCAGTCCGGCGCGAGCCGTTCACAGGTCTCCGCCGAGGAATGGCAGGCGCGGGTCGATCTGGCCGCCTGCTACCGGCTGATCGCGCATTTCGGCATGACCGACATCGTGGACACCCACATCTCAGCGCGCGTTCCCGGGCCGGATCATCATTTCCTGATCAATCCTTATGGCTGGCTGTTCCACGAGATCACCGCCTCCAGCCTCGTGAAGATCGATCTGGACGGCAATAAGGTCGACGGCGACGACGAGGAGATCAACTACGCCGGCTACGTCATCCACAGCGCCATTCATGCGGAGCGCGAAGACGCCGGCTGCGTGCTGCACACGCACACCACCGCCGGCATGGCGGTCTCCGCCCAGGCGGAGGGCCTGCTGCCGTTGACCCAGCATGCGCTGCGATTCTACGGCGCTCTCGCCTATCACGATTACGAAGGCATCGCCCTCGACACCGACGAGCGCAGACGGT
>JBMLRS010000620.1:0-4732 GCA_049240905.1 Elsteraceae bacterium | reverse complement strand
ACGGTTGGTCGCCGATCTCGGGATGAGCCGCGCCATGATCCTGCGCAATCACGGCCTGCTCACGGTCGGGCGCAACGCGCCGGAGGCCTTCCACCTGATGTTCATGCTCGAGAAATCCTGCCAGTCGCAGATCCAGGCGATGAGCGGCGGGGCGAAGCTGGTGTTCCCGAACGAGAACGTCCGCCGCCACACCGCCGGCCAATACGCCGACGCCACCAAGGACCGACCGGCGGGCTCGCGTTCCTGGCCGGGGCTGCTGCGCTTGCTCGACAAGCTTGACGACAGCTACAAACACTAATGGGGCGCCACGCGCTCCAGCGCCTCGTTCTCTCGGCGCCGGTCGCGCTGGGGGTGCTGTTGATCGGCTTCCTGCTGATGCAGGTGGTGCCGACCGATCCAGCCACCGTGCTCGCCGGCCCCACGGCCACGCAGGACGTGGTTGAGGCGATCCGCCGCGACCTCGGCCTCGACAAGCCGATCTGGGAGCAGTTCCTGCTCTATCTCTGGCGCGTCGGCCATGGCGATCTTGGTCGGTCGCTGATCTCCAACCGCTCGGTCGCCGAGGAGCTGGGCGACGCGATCGGCCCCTCGGTCGAGTTGATGATCGCCTGCCTGATCTGGGCCATACCAGCGGGCCTCGCCATGGGCACTCTTGGCGCGGTGCGGCGCGGCGGGCTGATCGACCGCGGCGTCATGGCGCTGTCGGTCGCCGGCCTTTCCATGCCGATCTTCTTCGTCGGCCTGCTGCTGATCCAATGGGTCGGCGTGGAGTGGGCGCTTTTGCCTTTCATCGGGCGCGGCGGCCCGCTTTGGAGCCTGGAGGGGCTCGCCGCCATCACCCTGCCCGCGATCACGCTGGGGGCAGCCTTCATCGGCCCGATCGCGCGCATGACGCGGGCTTCGGTGCTGGAGGTGCTGACCTCCGACCATGTCCGAACCGCCCGCGCGAAGGGGCTGCGGGAAAGCCAGGTCATCCTTCGCCACGGCTTGCGCAACGCCTTGATCCCGGTCGTGACGTTGATCGGCCTTCAGGTTGGATTCCTGCTCGGCGGCGCGGTGATCACCGAAACGATCTTCGCCTGGCCGGGCGTCGGACGGCTGGCGGTGGGGGCGATCACCGCCAACGACTTTCCGCTGGCGCAGGGCGCGATCATCGCGCTGTCCCTGGGCTTCATTGCGATCAACCTGGTCGTGGACATCCTCTACGCGATCCTGGACCCAAGGGTTTCCGGGCGATGAGCGCGCTCTCCGTCGCCGCGCCGGCAGCGCCGCAGCGCGCCTCCCTCGCGCGCCGGTTGCTGCGCGACAAGGCGGCGATGGTCGCGCTGGTCACCCTGGCGATCGTGATTCTGGGGGCGATCTTCGCGCCCTGGGTCGCGCCGCATGATCCCTACCTGACCAATCTGCGCGGCATGCTGCAGCCGCCTAGCGAAACCTACTGGCTGGGGACGGACGGCCAGGGCCGCGACATCCTCAGCCGCCTGCTCTACGGGGCCCGCCTGACCCTCGGCATGGGGCTCGCCTCGATCGCCTTGGGCGGCGGGCTCGGCGCCATGTTCGGACTGCTGGCCGCCTTCTATCCGCGCTGGGACGGCCCGATCGGCCGCGCGACCGACATGCTGCTGTCCTTCCCCGCGATCCTGCTGGGGCTGGCGCTGGCGGCCGCGATGGGCGCCGGGGCCGGAGCGGTCGTGATCGCGCTGGCGATCTCCTCCACGCCGGAAGTGGCGCGGATCGCCCGATCCGCCGCAGTCGTGGTGATGCGCCAGGAATACATGGAGGGCGGCCGCGCCATCGGCTTGAGCGACGGCGCCCTGATCTGGCGCTATCTGCTGCGCAACTGCCTGTCTTCGATCTTCGTGTTCATGACGCTGCGCTTCGGCCAGATCGTGCTTCAGGGCGCAGGCCTCAGCTTCCTCGGCCTGGGCGCCCGTCCGCCGACCGCCGAGTTGGGCATGATGGCGAGCCAGGGACGCGACTTCCTGCTGATCGCGCCGCATGTCGCAGTGTTTCCCTGCCTCGCGATCTTCGTGATCGTATTGGCGTTCAATGTGCTTGGCGACGCTCTGCGCGACGCGCTCGATCCCCGAATCCGCGGCTGACAGGAGATAAATTGATGACCCGCAAGACCCTATTGCCTTTCGTGGCCGGCCTTTGCGCGCTGGCCACGTTCGCCAGCCCGGTTCAGGCCCAGGCCAACCGCAACAATCTGACGATCCTCGGCGACATCGACGCCGACCGTTACGACCCGCACCGCACCGCGGCGCGCGCCGCGGGCGAGGTGCTGTATCTGCTGACCGACACGCTGGTCTCGCTCGACTACGACCAGAAGACAGTGCTCCCCGGCCTCGCGACATCCTGGACCGTCTCCACCGACGGAAAGCTCTACACTTTCAAGCTGCGCGACGACGTCACCTTCTGCGACGGCCGCAAGATGACCGCCGACGACGTGGTCTATTCGATCAAGCGCTGGACCGACCCGGCCACCCGCTCGCCCGTGCGCTGGCGCGCCGGCGACATCAAGGAGCTGCGCGCCCCCGATCCGCTGACCGTCGAGTATGAGCTGAACCAGCCGAACTCCGAGCTGCTCTACCAGCTCTCCCTGTTCTTCGCCGGCGTCATCGACAAGAACGACGTCGAGAAGCTGGGCCAGGATTTCGGCGTGAAAGGCCTCAACGGCACCGGCCCCTATTGCTGGGTTAGCTGGGAGCCGCGCAACGCCTTCGTGATGAAGCGCAATCCCGCCTATAAATGGGGTCCGCCGATCTACAAGAACCGCGGCCCCGCCCATATCGAGCAGATCACCCGCAAGGTGGTGGGCGAGGACAGCACACGCCTGAACGCGCTGCTCTCCGGCCAGGGCGACCTGACGCAATCCGTGCCCTATTTCGCGCTGGAGCAGGCGCGCAAGGCCCGGAACCTTCAACTGGTCCAGGCGCAGAACGCCTTCAATCTCTGGTTCATCGGCTTCAAGGTCGACAAGCCCTTGATGCAGGACGTGCGGGTGCGCCGCGCGATCAACATGGCGGTCGACCAGAAGGCGCTCGCCGAAACCCAGTTCTTCGGCGTCGCCCGGCCCGCCAAGACCTACATCGATCCCGCCGCGCTGGACTACAACAAGGCGGCCGAAAGCCTGATCCCGGCCTATGACCCGGAAGGGGCGAAGAGGCTGCTGGATGAGGCGGGCTGGAAGGTCGGCTCGGACGGTTTCCGCTACAAGGACGGCGTGAAGCTGGCCCCGCTCACCTACGCCATCGCCGGCCTCTGGAACAAGTACATGGAGGCGGTGCAGGGCGACCTGCGCAAGGTCGGCATCGATCTGCAGATCCAGCTGTTCGACGCCACCATCGCCTGGGGCAAGCTGGCGACCCAAGAGTTCGACGCTTTCGGCATGAGCTTTCCCTATTTCTCCGCCGGCGACGCGATGAACCTCTATTTCCGCTCCGGCAACGCGCCCACGCCCAACCGGATGAACTGGAAGGACGCGGAGACCGACCGCCTGCTCGACGAGGGCCGCGCCGCCCTCACGGCGGACGTGCGCAGCGCCGCCTACGGCGCGGTGCAGAAACGCGTGCTGGAAGAAAGCGTCTGGTTGCCCCTGGTCCATGACGCGCTCTACATCGCCGCCACCAACCGGCTGGAGGGCGTGAAGGCGCACGGCATCTACAACGTCGCCCTCTACAAGGGCCTGGATCTGCAGTTCAAGAAGTAAAAACAACTACTTACCTCACCCTGAGCCTGTCGAAGGGCGGGACTGCGGCAAGCTTTCGAGAGTTTGCTCAGCCCCTCGACAAGCTCGAGGTGAGGGAGGCGCTCACATCGGCAGGCGGACGCGCACGCGCAATCCGCCCGCCGGTGATTGTTCGAGCTGGATCGAGCCGCCATGCGACAGGATGACGTCGCGAACGAGCGTCAGGCCCAGGCCTAGCCCGCCGGTGTGCAGGTTGCGCGAGGCCTCCAGCCTTACGAAGGCGCCGAACACCTCCTCGCGCTTGTCCTCGGGAATCCCCGGCCCGTCGTCATCGAACAGCACGGTCAGCTGATCGCCTTGCACGCTGGCGGAGATCTCCAGGGAATCGGCGTGTCGCGCGGCGTTGGACACGATGTTGTCGAAGCAGCGCTTGATCGCGGTCGGCCGCAGCATCGCCTCGCCCTCGACAGTGTTCAACAGGGTGACCTGCAGGCGTGAGCGCCGCGCCGCCTCCGCCGTCTCCTCCAGCACGCGTGCGATTTCGGTCACGGCCGGCTGCTCTTCGCCCTCCCCCCGGATGAAGTCCAGATAGCGGTCGATCAACTGCTCCATATCCGCAATGTCGGTCTTCAGCCCGTCGACCGGAACATGCGCGGGCAGCAGCTCCAGCTCCATCTTCATTCGGGTCAGGGGCGTGCGCAGATCATGGCTGGCGGCCGACAGCATGTCCGTGCGCTGGGAGATGAAGCGGCGGATGCGGCGGCTCATCGCCACGAACGCGGCCGTCGCGCGGCGCACTTCGGTGGCGCCGGCCGGGGTCAGCTCCTCGAAGTCGCGACCCTTGCCGAAGGCGTCGGCGGCGTCCGCCAATCGTCGGATCGGGCGCACCTGATTGCGCAGGAAGATCGCCGCGATCATCAGGAACACCAACGACAAACCGGCCATCCAGAGAAAGACGGTGTAGGAGGTCGAGGTGTAGACCCGCTCGCGCGGCGCCCGGACGGTCAGCAACCCGTCGGACAGTTCGACCTCGATCACCAC
>JBMLRS010000619.1:6302-7955 GCA_049240905.1 Elsteraceae bacterium | reverse complement strand
CACTGCCTAAGCGGATTTCCGGCTAGATTCCAGCGCGGCGATCCGCTCTCCTCGTTGTTTGACCGCCGCTGGAAGGAATTGACATGAGCGCGCCGTCGCATCGTCTGGCTCTCGGCTTCTCCGCGATCGGCCACAGTTATTCGCATCTTTTCATGCTGCTCTACCCAACCGTGGTGCTGGTGCTTCAGAAAGAATGGAGCATGAGCTACGGCGAACTGATCCAACTCGCCATGATCGGGCAGATCCTGTTCGGCGTGGCGGCTTTGCCGGCGGGCTGGCTTGGCGATCGGTGGAGCTCCACCGGCATGATGGTGCTGTTCTTCCTGGGCACCGGGCTTTCCTCCGTGGCGACCGGATTCGCGCGCAATCCTTTCGAGTTGACGGTCGGTCTGGCCGCGATCGGCCTGTTCGCTTCGATCTATCACCCCGTCGGCATCGCCTGGATGGTGCGGAACGCGGTCAATCGCGGCAAGGCGCTGGGCGTCAATGGCGTGTTCGGCTCGATCGGGATCGGCGCCGCGGCGATCGTCGCCGGCGGATTGAGCGCCTGGGGCGGCTGGCGCGCGGCCTTCATCGTTCCCGGCGCGCTCTGCGCCTTGACCGGCCTCGCGCTGCTGGCTTGCATGCGCTCCGGTTTTGTCGAGAAGGCCCAATCTGCGGACGCCGCGCCCGACCAACCGGTCGAGCGTCGCCACATGATCCGCGCTTTCTGGGTGCTGAGCATCACGATGTTCCTGACCGGGATGATCCAGCAGGTCGTCCAGATCGTCATGCCCAAACTGTTCGAGGAGCAGATGGGCGACTTGGTGAATAACTCCGTGATGGGCGTCAGCTTTTTGGTCAGCGTCGTCTTCTGCTTCACCGCGCTGGCCCAGCTTGTCGGCGGACATCTGGCGGATCGCTATCCGATGCGGCCGCTTTACGTAATTTGCGCCTTCGCGCAGGCGCCCTTCCTGTTCATGATTGGCCACGCCAGCGGACTGCCGGTGATGGGGGGCGTGATCGTGGCGTTGGTGATCCAGATTGGCGCGCTCCCGGCGGAGAACAGCCTGCTGGCGCGCTACACGCCCGCCAACTGGCGGGCGACCGCCTTCGGCGCTAAGTTCGTGGTGGCGCTCGGCGCCTCGGCCTTGGCCTATCCGCTGGTCGGGCATGTCTACGACGTCGCCGGGGGCGTCTCCGGTTTGTTCCCGATCCTGGCGGTCTTCACGGTTGTCGTCGGGTTCTTCGGGTTCCTGCTGCCCTGGTCCGCCTCGCCCCGGTCGGAGCGGGCGGCGCAGACGGTTGCGGCGGCTGGACCGGCGGATTAAGCCGCCCGAGACATTTAACCGACAGTAATCGTTTACAAAAACGTCATTAAACTGCAACGGAACGTCGCTATTGCGTAACAATGGCGACCAGCAAGGTAAAGAAACGGCGCAGTACCGACGCTGCGCGCGCTCTGACGATCAGGGATGTGGCGGCGCGGGCCGGCGTCTCCATCGCCACGGTCAGCCGAGTGATGAATCAGAGCGGGGCCGCGACTCCGGCGACGGCCACGCGGGTTCGCGAGGCGATCTCGGAGCTTGGCTTCCGACCCAGCCAGGTCGGCCGCTCCCTCAAGACCGCCAAAAGCCGGACCATCGGCGTGCTCGTGCCTTCGCTGGCCAATCC
>JBMLRS010000619.1:0-6292 GCA_049240905.1 Elsteraceae bacterium | reverse complement strand
CGAAAGCATCGCCGGGATAGAGCAGGCGGCGCAGCGCGCCGGCTACAGCGTGCTGTTGGCGACGTCGCATTATGACCGTGAGCGTGAGCGGGCGGCGATTGAAACTCTCCGCGCCCACTGGGTCGACGGGCTGATCCTGACCGTCGCGGCGGCGGATGACTCGCCGTCCCTGGATCTGTTGGACGCGGCGGGCGCGCCCTATGTCCTGATCTATAACCAACCTCGTCGGCTGGACCGTGCGACGGTAACGGTGGACAACGTCGCGGCCGCGCGTGAGGCGGTGGCCAGCCTGATCGCGCTCGGGCATCGACGGATCGCGATGCTGGCGGGGCTGCGGTTGGCCTCGGACCGCGCGATCCTGCGCCAGGAGGGGTTTGAGGCGGCGATGCGCGCGGCCGGTTTGCCGCCCGGGCCGACCTTCGAGGTCGATTTTGAAAGCCTGAACGTCGAGCGCGCCGTGGAGGCTCTGTTCTCGGCGGAGGAGTCGCCGACGGCGTTGTTCTGCGGCACGGATCTGATCGCGATCGCGGCGATGAAGGCCCTGTCGGAGCGTGGCCTGGGCGTCCCGAAAGACGTCTCCGTGATCGGGTTCGACGGGGTGGCGGTCGGCGCGATGCTGCAGGTCCCGCTGACCACCGTCGAAATGCCCGTCCATGAGATGGGCGAGCGGGCGGTGGAGCAGCTTTTGGCGCAGCTTAACGCGCAGGCGGCCCCGCGCACGCTCCTGCTGCCTCACAGGATCCGCGCCGGGTTCACGACCCGAAGGATCGCCTAGAGCTTGATCCGCTTACCTTGAAGCGGATCAAGCTCAAGCCATCATGAAAAACAGCGCGTTTTCTGCTTTTCGGGATTCAGGTCAAGCGGAGAATGCGCCAAGGGCGCGCCCGCGCGGCGGCGGGCTTATCGCCGAGCGCGGTAGGGGTAGGCCGGAATATGGGTGAGGCTGGCGACGCCATATAGCCGACGCAGTTCGGCCAGCGGATCCGGGTGATCGTCCACACGAATGTCGACCAGCGGATAGGGTTGATCCAGCGCGATCTTCATCGCCGCCGACTGCTTGCCGCGCTTGTCGCCGCCTACGGCTTGGCCCGCGTCCAACGCGTCAAGCAACCTCTCGGCGAAGGGCAGCCCCTCCGTGGTCACGTAACGATCAAGCGTCGCTTGCACGACCTGCGGACCCACCAACATGTTGCCGGCGACCGAGACGCGCGGGCCCCGCGCCGCGCCGGCCCAGATCACGCAGTCCGATCCGGTGTGCTGGGCGATCCCGCCGCCCGCGTCGAGTATGTGAAGCTGACGGCGGGATCGGCCTGGATCGGCCGCGATCAATCGCGCCAACGCCTCTTCAGCGGACAGCCCTTCGGCCAGATAGGCGACGCCGTCCACGCCAAACAGCGGGTTCGTGGTGGCTTGAGTCGACAGCGCGCCTTTGCCGGGCGCGAGATGCGGACAGAAAGCGCCGACCGCGAAGGCGCAAGTGGTGACGGCCACGCCGAAGGCGCCGGTGGCGGGGTCATGGGCGAGGATCGACCAGGTCACTGCTTCACCGGCAAGATCTTCTCGATGGCGCTGGTCACGCGGCTGGAGCTGGGGGCGGTGACGGTGGAGAACCAGTCGACGATCCGGCCATCCGGCGCGATCAGATATTTGTGGAAGTTCCAGCGAGGCTTCGCCGCGCTGCCCAACTCCGCGGAGGCCCAGCGGTAGAAGGGATGGGCTTTGTCGCCGGTCACGGCGTATTTCGCGGTCATCGGGAAGGTGATGTCGAAATTGCCGGAGCAGAACGCCTTGATGTCGGCTTCCGTGCCTGGCTCCTGCGCTCCGAAGTCGTTGCTCGGCACGCCAAGCACGACGAAGCCGCGCGACTTGTAGGTGTCGTAGAGCTGCTGCAGCCCGGCATATTGCCCGGTGAAGCCGCATTGCGAGGCGGTGTTGACCACCATCACCGCCTTGCCGCGGAACTCCTCGAACGGCAGCGGCGCCCCGTCGATCGAGGTGAACTCGAACTGATAGGCGCTTTGCCCGGCGGAGGCGGCGCTGGCCAGCGCCACGACGCCGATGAAGCGGCCCACCGCCGCGGTCCAGCGGCGCGCTTTCGCTCTAGTTTCTGGTCGCATGCTCTCAGGCTCCGACTTGTCTGTTAACGCGCAAGATGGTCCCGCGAACCCGGTCCGCCAACCTACGCCGCGCGCTTTAGCGCCTGATCCAGATCGCGGATCAGGTCCTCCGGCGTCTCGATCCCGATCGACAGCCGCACCACGTCCGGACCGGCCCCCGCGGCGATCTGCGCCTCTTGCGGCAATTGACGGTGAGTGGTCGAGGAAGGGTGGATGATCAGGCTGCGCGTGTCGCCGAGATTGGCGAGGTGAGAGAAAAGCTCAACCCCCTCCACCAGTTTGACGCCGGCCTCATAGCCGCCCTTGACGCCGAAGGTGAAGACCGAGCCGGCCCCTTTGGGCAGATATTTCTTGGCGAGTTGATGATAGGGGCTGCTCGGCAGGCCGGCGTAGGAAACCCAGGCGACTTGCGGATGACCCGCGAGAAACTCCGCGACCGCCTGCGCGTTCCCACAGTGCCGCTCCATCCGCAAAGGCAGCGTCTCGACCCCAGTCAGCGTCAGGAAGGCGTTCATCGGCGCCATGGTGGGGCCGAGGTCGCGCAGGCCGACCGCGTGATTGTGGACCGTGTAGGCCATGTCGCCGAAGGTCTCGTGGAAGCGAAGGCCGTGATAGGCCGGCTCCGGCGCGGTCAGCCCCCCGAACAGCGGGTTGGACGACCAGTCGAACTTGCCGCTGTCGATCACCACGCCGCCCATCGCGTTGCCGTGGCCGCTGAGGAACTTGGTGGTCGAATGGACCACGATCGAGGCCCCCCACTCGAAAGGCCGGCAGAGGTAAGGGCTGGCCATGGTGTTGTCGACCATCAGCGGGATCTTGGCCTGCTGGGCGACGGCGGCGATCGCCTCCAGGTCGCTGATCACGCCGCCGGGATTGGCCAGGCTCTCGCAGAACAGCGCCTTGGTGCGGTCGGTGATCGCGGCGCGGAAATTCTCCGGCTTGTCGGCGTCGACGAAGGTGACGTTCCAGCCGAACTTCTTGAAGCTGCGGCCGAACTGGGTGATCGACCCGCCATAGAGCTTGTTGGAGGCGACGAAATGATCGCCCGGCTCCATGAACGGGAAAAACGCCAGCATCTGCGCGGCGTGGCCGCTGGACGTGCAGGTCGCGCCCCGGCCGCCTTCCAGCGCGGCCAGCCGCTCCTCCAGCACCGCGACGGTGGGGTTGGTCAGCCGCGAGTAGATGTAGCCGTAGCTCTGCAGATTGAAGAGCGAGGCGGCGTGATCGACGTCGTCGAACACGAAGGCGGTGGTCTGGTAGATCGGCGTGGCGCGGGCCCCGGTGGTTGGGTCCGGCGAAGCCCCGGCGTGCACCGCGCGGGTGGAGAAACCGTAATCGTTCGTCATTTCCTAACTCCGTCGCCGCTTGGCTGAGATGATGCCGGTGTTGACGCCGCTCCAGCCCAATTGGCCGGACAGCCGCGCATGTTCGATTTTGGGGCAGCGGTTCATCACCACGCGCAAGCCCGCCGCCTCAGCCCTCGCGGCGGCTTCGTCGTTGCGCACGCCGATCTGCATCCAGACGAACTTCGCCCCCAGCGCGACCGCTTGATCCGTGATCGGGCCAGCCGCTTCGGAATTCCGGAACACATCGACCATGTCGACCGGCCCCTTCAGATCGGTCAATTCCGCCAACACGGGCTCGCCCAGGATCTCCTGGCCGACCGCGACCGGATTGACCGGGATCACCCGATAGCCCTGAGCCTGCAGATATTTCATGACGAAATAGCTGGGGCGGTTCCAATTCGGGCTGGCGCCGACCATGGCGATGGTCTTGGTCTGGCGCAGGATCTCGCGGAGGTAGGATTCGTCGTAGCTGTCGTGGTTCATGCGTCCCGCCATACCGGATGGCGCTTGGCGAGGAAAGCGTCGATCCCCTCCGCCGCGTCGCAGGAGGCCATGTTGCGGGTCATCACCGCGCTTGCGTAGGCGTAGGCGTCCGCCACCGGCATCTCGACCTGGCGATAGAAGGCCTGCTTGCCGACGCCGATCACATGGCGCGATTTGGCGGCGATCTTGGAGGCGAGGTCGGCCACCGCCTGGTCCAGATCCGCCAGCGGCACGGCGCGGTTGATCAGCCCCATGCGCGCGGCCGTCGGCGCGTCGATCGCCTCGCCGGTCAACAGCATCTCCATCGCCGCCTTGCGACCGACGTCGCGCGACAGGGCGACCATAGGGGTGGAGCAGAACAGGCCGATGTTCACGCCCGGCGTGGCGAAGCGCGCTTCCTCGGCGGCGACGGCCAAGTCGCAGGTCGCGACCAGCTGGCAGCCGGCGGCGGTCGCCATGGCGTGGACCTTGGCGATCACCGGCTGCGGGATCGCGGTGATCGTCTGCATCAGCTTGGAGCAGCGATCGAAGAGCTCCTGATAGAAGCCGGTCGACGTCTCCTGCGTGATCTCCTTGAGGTCATGGCCGGAGCAGAAGACCGGGCCCGCCGCCGCCAGCACCACGACATGGACGCTGCGGTCGGCGGCGATCGCCTCCAGCGCGTCCTGCAGTTCGGCCATCAAGGCGTTGGACAGCGCGTTGCGCTGATTGGGGCGGTTCAGGGTCAGGGTGACGATCCCGCCCGATTGGCCGCGCAGCAATAGCGGCGTGGGAGAATGATCTTGCGGCATGTGTTAAGCCTTTGAAAGCTATGCGGAATAAAGAGAGGTATTATAATACCATATTGCAAAGCGATGATCGAAAAGGCGCTTCTTCGCTTGACGACGGACGCCCGCGCCGGTACACCGCGCCCTTCGAAGCGGGCCGATCCCGCCCTCTGCATTGGTGATTCATGAAAACCTACTCCGCCAAAACGGCCGAGATCGAGAAGCGTTGGTTCGTCGTCGACGCCGAAGGCGTTGTCCTCGGCCGCCTCGCCGCCGTCATCGCTAACCGCCTCCGCGGCAAGCACAAGGCCATTTATACCCCGCATATCGATTGCGGCGACAACATCATCGTCGTCAATGCGGAGAAAGTGAAGCTGACCGGCCGGAAGAAGACCGACAAGAAGTTCTTCTGGCATACCGGCTTCCCCGGCGGCGTCAAGGAACGCACGATCGGCCAGATCCTCTCCAGCAAATACCCGGAGCGGGTGATCGAGAAGGCCGTCGAGCGCATGGTGCCGCGCGGCCCGCTGGGTCGCCAGCAGATGCGCAACCTGCGCGTCTACGCCGGAGCCGCCCACCCGCATGAGGCCCAGGCCCCGGCGGTGCTGGATGTCGGCGCGATGAACGCAAAGAATAAGAGGAGCGCCTAATATGGCGGAGACCGTCGAAGGCGGGCTGCAAGGCCTCGCCATTCTGAAGAAGACCGCGGCGCCTGCCGCCGTTGAAGCAGCCCCCGTGCATGAACGCAAGGTCGACGCCCAGGGCCGCTCCTACGCCACCGGCAAGCGCAAGAACGCCATCGCCCGCGTCTGGATCAAGCCGGGCGTCGGTCGTCTGACCGTCAACGGCCGCGACGGCGAAGCCTATTTCGCCCGCCCGGTGCTGCGCATGATCATCGGCCAGCCCTTCCTGGTCGCCAACCGCATGAACCAGTTCGACATCTGGTGCACGGTCACGGGCGGCGGTCTGTCCGGCCAGGCTGGCGCGGTGCGTCACGGCATCAGCAAGGCGCTGACCTATTACGAACCGGAGCTGCGCTCGGTTCTCAAGGTCGGCGGCTTCTTGACCCGCGATAGCCGCGTGGTCGAGCGCAAGAAGTACGGCCGCGCCAAGGCGCGTCGGAGCTTCCAGTTCTCGAAGCGCTAAACCGATCCTGTTTCGGTTCTGTGGAAGAGGGGCGCCCCGAAAGGGAGCGCCCTTTTTCTTGCGCTCGTTACGCGTTCTCAACTCAGCCGGAAGCGCGAAACGCCAAAAACGCACTGTTTTTAATAGAGGAATGAGCAAGATCCGCTTCAAAAGTAAGCGGATCTTGACCTAGGCGCCTTCAGCGTCCGGGGCGACGACGAGACGCCAGCGGACGGCCCCTTGGGAAGAGCTATGCGGGTGTTCGCCGTCGAACGGCAACGCCGTGTCCTTGAACGCGATGATTTCCTTGGTGCAGCCGATGCAGCGGAAGATCCCTGACGCCGGCGCGACGCCACCCCCCGGGATGGTCAGGTCGAACGCCGGATCTTCGGTGGGCGCGAGGAAAGTTCGGATCTTGTAGTACGCCATGGTTCGCCTCTCGCCGGTTATTCAC
>JBMLRS010000618.1:0-3516 GCA_049240905.1 Elsteraceae bacterium | reverse complement strand
CGGTCGGCGACCCGTAAGTATGGTCGCCGATCTCGATGTTAGGGTCGGTGAACTGATGGCGTGTGAAGTGCGCGTCGGTCATCCTATTCAACCAGCTCCGGCACCTTGGCGGTGTCCTGAGCGGCCGGCGGTTCGGCGTAGGTGAAGGTCAATTTGTTGGTCTCCGGATCGACGCCGATCACGACGGTGCCGCCGCGCGAGAGTTTGCCGAACAGCAGCTCCTCCGCGATGGCCTTCTTCACATGCTCCTGGATCACGCGGCCTAGCGGACGCGCGCCATAGAGCGGCTCATAGCCCTTTTTCGCCAACCAGGCGCGCGCGGCGTCGGTCAGCTCGATGATCACGCTGCGCTCGGAAAGCTGCGCCTCCAACTGGATCACGAACTTGTCGACGACCCGGTCCATCACCTCAGGCGACAGGTTGCGGAAGGTGATGATCGAGTCCAGGCGATTGCGGAACTCCGGCGTGAACATCTTCTCGATCGCCTCGGTGTCCTCGCCCGAGCGCTGCTCGCGCTCGAAGCCCATCGCCGGCTTGGCCAGATCCGCCGCGCCCGCGTTGGTGGTCATGATCAGGATCACGTTGCGGAAATCGACATGCTTGCCGTGATGGTCGGTCAGCTTGCCGTGGTCCATCACCTGCAGAAGGATGTTGAACAGGTCCGGATGGGCCTTCTCGATCTCGTCCAGCAGCAACACGACATGGGGATGCTGATCCACCGCGTCGGTCAGCAACCCGCCCTGATCGAAGCCGACATAGCCCGGAGGCGCGCCGATCAGGCGGCTGACGCTGTGCCGCTCCATATACTCCGACATGTCGAAGCGGACCAGCTCCACGCCCATGATCTTGGCGAGCTGCCGGGCGACTTCGGTCTTGCCGACGCCGGTCGGGCCGGAGAACAGGTAGCTGCCGATCGGCTTCTCCGGCTCGCGCAAGCCGGCGCGGGCCAGCTTGATCGCCGAGGCCAGAGCCTCGATCGCCGGATCCTGGCCGAACACCACCGTCTTCAGATCGCGCTCCAGGGTCAGCAGCATGCTGCGGTCGTCGGAGGTCACGGTCTTTGGCGGGATGCGGGCGATCTTGGCGACCACCGCCTCCACATCCTTCACGGTCACGGTCTTCTTGCGCTTGGAGGGCGGCAGCAGCATCTGGGCCGCGCCCACCTCGTCGATCACGTCGATCGCCTTGTCCGGCAGCTTGCGGTCGTTGATGTAGCGCGAGGACAGCTCAACCGCCGCCTTGATCGCGTCCATCGTGTAGCGCACCCGATGATGCTGCTCGTAGTAAGGTTTCAGCCCCTTCAGGATCTTGATCGAATCCTCGACCGACGGTTCGTTGACGTCGATCTTCTGGAAGCGGCGGACCAGCGCGCGGTCCTTCTCGAAGTAGCTGCGATACTCCTTGTAAGTGGTGGAGCCCACGCAGCGCAGATTGCCCGAGGCCAGCGCCGGCTTCAGCAGGTTGGAGGCGTCCATCGCCCCGCCCGAGGTCGCGCCCGCGCCGATGATCGTGTGGATCTCGTCGATGAACAAAACCGCGTGCGGCTGGGCCTCAAGCTCGGTCAGCACCGCCTTCAGCCGTTCCTCGAAATCGCCGCGGTAGCGGGTGCCGGCCAGCAGCGCGCCCATGTCCAGCGCGTAGATGGTGGCGTCCTGCAGCACTTCCGGCACTTCGCCATGCACGATGCGACGGGCGAGACCTTCCGCGATCGCGGTCTTGCCGACGCCGGGATCGCCGACATAGAGCGGGTTGTTCTTGGTGCGGCGGCACAGGATCTGGATCGTGCGCTCAACCTCGGCCTCGCGGCCGATGAGCGGGTCGATCCGGCCGCTGGCGGCCTTCTTGTTCAGATTGACGCAATAGGCTTCAAGCGCCTCGCCGCCCTTCTTCGCCACTTTCTCACCCCCCGCCGCCTCTTCCTCAGCGCCACTGACGCGTCGGGTTTCGGACTGGCCCGGCACCTTCGCGATGCCATGGCTGATGTAGTTCACCGCGTCGAACCGCGACATGTCCTGCTCTTGCAGGAAATACACCGCATGGCTCTCCCGCTCGGAGAACATGGCGACCAACACGTTCGCGCCGGTCACTTCCGATCGCCCGGAGGACTGGACATGGATCACCGCGCGTTGAATCACGCGCTGGAAACCCGCCGTCGGTTTGGCTTCCTCGCCGCGCGGGCTGACCAGATTGGTCAGTTCGTTGTCGAGGTGGTGGATCAGATCCTTGCGCAGCTTCTCCACGTCGACCGTGCAGGCGCGCAACACGGCTTGCGCGTCCTGGTCTTCGCTGAGGGCGAGCAGAAGATGCTCAAGGGTGGCGTACTCGTGACGGCGCTGATTGGCGTTGTCGAGAGCACGATGGAGACTTTTCTCCAGGTTACGCGACAGCATGCGGCATCAATCCTTCTCGAGGGTGCACTGAAGCGGATGCTGGTGGCGGCGCGCGAAGTCCATCACCTGTGTGACCTTGGTCTCCGCTACTTCATATGTAAAGACCCCACAAATACCGACGCCGCGTTGATGGACATGCAACATGATCCTCGTCGCTTCATCCCGGTTCTTCTGGAAGAACCGTTCAAGAACATGCACGACGAACTCCATGGGCGTGTAGTCATCATTCAGCATCAATACCTTATACATCGCCGGCTTCTTCGTCTTAGGCTTCGCCTTGACGATCACGCCGGTGGATGGACCATCATCGCGGTTGTCTTCTTCACTCATGTTTGACTGTAGGCAGTGATGGATGATTGAGGCTCAGCAGGCGGCGCTCGCCGCCCACTGATAACAATATGAGATCGCTTCGGCTCTGGCAAAGGGGGTTGATGCGAGGTTGCGTCTCCAATGCGTCATTTTTATGGAGCGGCGCTCGAAATACCGGCGCAAACGCTGGTTTCCCGACCACGCGGAATTCGTGCGACGCGGTCCCGGCGCCCAGAGGGCGACGCATCCCAGCGAGACATTCCGCGCCCAAGGCTGTTGGACGCGCAAAAAAAGGCCCGGCGGTTTCCCGCCGGGCCCTCTTGTCGTCAAGCTGTCGCCAGAGTTAGGCGGCGAGCGGCTTGGACATCTTCTCCACGGCGACCGTGACGCGGGCCTGGATCGGCTCCATGGTCTCGGTCGCGACCTTGCGGGCCAGCTCGGACAGCTTGGTGGTCTCGGCCAGGGTCTTGTCGACGGCGGTCTTGGCGAATTCGCTCTGCACGTCGATCACCTGACGCAGCGAGGTGGCGCCGAGGACGGCCTTGGTGGCGGCGACGCTGGTCTCGTAGTGGATCTGGCCCAGGCCCATCATGGCGCGGCTGAACTCTTCCACGCCCTTGACGTAGATCGCACCGGCCTTCACGACAGCGTCGACGTTTTCCTTACCGAACACGGCGATCTCGTCATAGCTCTTGCGGGCGGTGGTGGTCGCCTTTTCGAACTGCTCCTTCGCCTGGGCGGCGGCCTTTTCCATCTGCTCTTTAGTGAACGTCATGATCTTCTCCACAGGTTGCCCGACAGCTGCCGCCGCAACCTG
>JBMLRS010000617.1:0-2335 GCA_049240905.1 Elsteraceae bacterium | reverse complement strand
CGTCTGGAAGCAGCGGCCATAAACCGGCTTGGCGTAAGGCACGGTCTGGCCCGCCGAAACGTCGACGATGTCGCAGCCCGCCGCTTTTAGCGCGCGGGCGGCGGCGATGCGGTCGTCCTCGCTGAAGCCGCCTTCGGCCCAATCGGTCGCGGAAACACGGACGGACATCGGCTTATGCGCCGGCCAGACTGCGCGCATCGCCGTGAACACCGCCATCGGGAAGCGCAAGCGGTTCTCGATCGAGCCGCCATACTGGTCGGTCCGGTGATTGGTCAGCGGCGACAGGAAGCTGGAGAGCAGATAGCCATGGGCCATATGCAGCTCGATCATGTCGAAGCCGGCCTGATCGGCCATGCCGGTCGCGCGGACGAAATCGGCCTGGACCTGATCCATATCGGCCTGGGTCATCTCGCGCGGGATCTGGCTGCCCTCCTCCCACGGGATCGGGGAGGCGGAGATCAACGGCCAGGCGCCTGAGTCGAGCGGCTTGTCATAACCGTCCCACATCAACTTGGTCGCGCCCTTGCGGCCGGCATGCGCCAACTGCATGCAGAGCTTGGCCGGGGAGTTGGCGTGCACGAACTGCACGATGTTCCGCCAGGCCTCGACATGCTCGGGCAGATACATGCCCGTGCAGCCGGGCGTGATGCGGCCCTCGGCCGAGACGTCGGTCATCTCGGTGTAGACCAAGCCGGCGCCGCCCATGGCGCGCGAGCCGAGATGGACCAGATGCCACTGGTTCGGCGTCCCGTTCTCAGCCGAATACTGGCACATCGGCGAGACCACGACCCGGTTGGGCAGGATCATGTCGCGCAAGCGGAAGGGCGTGAACATCGGCGGCGTCGTGGGCGCCACCATACGGCGGGTCTGCGCCTCCGCCTGCTCCGCCACGAAGCGGTCGACGGTCTCGACGAAGCTGGCGTCGCGCAGCTTCAGATTGCCGTGCGTGACCTTCTTGGAGCGGTTCATCAGGCTGAAGGCGAACTGGGTCGCCGGGAAATCGGCGTAGCGGTCGATTGATTCGAACCAGGCCAGGCTTTCGCCGGCTGCGCGCTGGATCCGCTCCACTTCCGGGCGGCGCAAATCTTCGTAATGCTTGAGCGCCGCCGGCACGTCGCCCGGCTTCTCCGCCAGGGCTGCGACCAGGGCGATCGCGTCCTCCATCGCCAGCTTGGTGCCCGAGCCGATGGAGAAATGCGCGGTGTGCACCGCGTCGCCCATCAGCACGAGATTGTCCTTCGACCAGGCCTCGCAGCGGATGTTCGGGAAATTGATCCAGGCCGAGCGGTTTGAGAGCAGCTTCGCGCCCTGCAGATCCTCCGCGAAGATATTCTCGCAGAAGGCGACGTTGGCCGCCTCGTCGTTCGCCTCCAACCCGGCCTTCGCCCAGGTCTCCGGCGCGCATTCCACGATGAAGGTGGAATGGCCGGCGTCGAACGGATAGGCGTGCACCCAGAACAGGCCGTGCTCGGTCTGGCGGAAGGCGAACAGGAAGTCCTCCATCGCCCGGGTCGCGCCGAACCAGATATATTTGTTGCGGCGGCGCTCGATCGACGGCTTGAAGTGATCGGCCCAGCGCGTGCGGGTCATAGAGTTCACGCCGTCGGCGGCGATAACCAGATCATGATCGCGCATCAGCGGCGCGGGATCCTGGATCTCGTTCTGGAACACCTGACGCACGCCCAACTCCGCCGCGCGGCGCTGCAGGATGCCCAGCAACTCCTTGCGCATGATCCCGCAGAAACCATGGCCGCCGGAACGGAAGCGCTCCGCACCGACCCGCACTTCAATGTCGGTCCAGAACGCGAACTGCCCCATGATCTGCTTGGCCGAGACGGGATCGTTCTCGGTCAGATAGGTCAGGGTCTCTTCGGAGAAGACGACGCCCCAGCCGAAGGTGTCGTCGGCCCGGTTGCGCTCATAGAGCGTGATCTCCGCCGCGGGATCGACCTGCTTCTGCAGCAGCGCGAAGTAGAGGCCGGCGGGGCCGCCGCCGAGGATCGCGATCTTCATTTGGTTTCATCCCGCAGTCTGAAGCGTTGCAGCTTCCCCACTTCCGAGCGTGGCAGAGCGTCCACGAACTCGATCGCGCGGGGATATTTGTAGGGGGCGATCTCCGCCTTCACGAAGTCCTGGAGCTGCTTGACCAGCTCGAGCGAGGCGCGCTCCGGCTGGCGCAGCACGATGAAGGCCTTGACGATCTGGCCGCGCGCGGGGTCGGGCGCGCCGATCACCGCGCATTCCTTGACCAGCGGGTGGTCGAGCAGCACGCCCTCGATCTCCGGCCCGGCGATGTTGTAGCCGGCGGAGATGATCATGTCGTCCGAGCGGGCCT
>JBMLRS010000616.1:0-10120 GCA_049240905.1 Elsteraceae bacterium | reverse complement strand
TTTGTATGAATATCATCTATAATTCTAGATACATTCCAGGCGTGACGAATCTTCAATCTCTACGGGGAGGTATCTTATCGCGAGGCATATAATTATGGATTAGAAGTGATTAGAGAATGCACGAAAGATAGTTTACGTGATGATAATGTAAGAACAATTTTGGACCAGCTTCAAGATTTTGGAAATTTCCCTTCCTGGTTTGGAGCCCCGCCCGGGCTCCCGCCGACCCCGACGCCGTTTCCAATTCCAGCTATTCCGTTTTGAACGCGATCAAAAACCGACCACCGGTTTGTACACCAGAATTAAAGGTTGACTATGAAAGAGCATCTTCAGGAATTCGAGGTCACGACGCTGCAAAAGATGTTGGAGAAACTTCACGATGCAGCAATCGATTATCGACCTGAGACGGTGGATAAAATGAATGAGATGAAGGAGATTGCATGGGATTATCTAAGATCCAAGCACCTCAGTGCGCAACAATGGGAAACTGTGCGCAGTCTTTTATCCCACCCTAAAGCAACGGTAAGGATCTGGGTCGCTGTTGAGTTCTTGAATATCGGCGTGACAGATGTTTGGCCACTCCTTATTCGAGAAGCCGAGCCGAGACCGGCGCGCGTCGATCAATCGCTCGAAGACCAGATACGGGACAGCAACGCAAGACTCTATGCCTGGGGCCTTCTTGGTTTTATCGAGAGGCAGTTCCCGCACCTCAACCTGCGGCCGACCTTTGCAGAGATCCAAGCCCAATGGGTCGCCGAAGGGAAACGGTAATCCAATTGCGTCCGCTAAGGCTCCCCCGATCACCGCTCCAGCTGATGCTGGCGCTTCAGTTCCTTGATCCAGTCGCGGTTCTCGGCCATCCAGGCGTCGATTTCCGCGATCAGCTTCGGGCGTTTGCTGCTGGAGAAATAGTAGTTGCCGGCGGCGTGGGGCAGCGACGGATCGTAGGTCAGGGCGTTCGGTGTCTTCAGCCGGTCCTTGGCCACATGCGCGATCACCGAGACATTGCCATAGACGCCGTCCACCTGACCGTCCAGCGCAAGCTTGATCAGCGCTTCAAAGCTGCGGTTGGTGCGCAGAACCACGCGCTTGCGGGCGATCAAGCCTTCCCATTCCTGAGGCGTGAAGCCGGTGACGATGCCCAAGGTCTTGATGCTCTCCACCCCCCGACCGAGCTTCGCGGGCAGGACGCTGACCCCGTCAACATATCCGACGACCGGGGCGGAGTAATAGATGTCGCGGTCCACCTTCACGGTCGACGCCCATTCCGGATCGTCGGGGTATTTCAGGTCGATCGCGCCGTCCAGCAATTCGCCGTAAAGCCGAGGGATCGCCATGGCGCGATAGTCCACCCGGTAATTGCGGTCCCGCGCGAACTGTTGAATCAAGTCGGCGGCGAAGCCGTGCAGTTCTCCGTCCACGAACTGGTAATGCGGCAGGTAGTTGATCTCCTCGACCCCGACCACGATGCTGTCGGCCGCCTGCGCGCCGAGCGGGGCGATCAGGAAGAGCGCTGCGGCGAAGCGCCGAGCCGGCTCAATAAGCCAGTTCATAGGCGGCCTTCAGTTTCTGGATCCAGCCTTCGTTGCGCTTCATCCAACTGTTCACTTCCCGGATCAGGATCGGGCGCTTGACCGTCGACAACCGATAGAAGCCTCGATTATGCGGCAGGGAAAGATCAAGGGCGACCTTGTCCCTGAGCCCGCTGGTCTCCGCGTTCACCAGCATCACCGCGGCGTTGCCGTAGACCGCGTCCAGCCGACCGTTCGCGACCATTTTCATCAGAGCGTCGAAACCCCGGCTCTCTCTCAACGCGACGGAGCGGTCGGCGATCCGCCCCTCCCAACCCTTGGGGTCGAACCCGGCGACGGCGCCCAGCGTCTTGATCGACTCAAGCCCCCGCCCGACCCGGTCGATCGGGATCATCACGCCGTCGACATAGCCGACCACGGGGTCCGAGTAGCTGATCTCCTTCCCTTCGCGCAGCGCGGGCGTCCAGGTCGGATCGTCGGGATATTTCAGGTCTATGGCGCCGTCCAGTAGATCGGCCAGCAGCCGCTTGACCGGCAGGGGCCGGAAATCGAGCCTGTAATTCTGGTCCTTGGCGAACTGGGCCAGAAACTCGCCCGCGAAGCCGGTGTATTCGCCATCGGCGAACCTATAGTGTGGAAGATAGTTGATTTCTTCGACGCCAATTCGAAGCGTTTCTTGAGCGGTCGCAGAATTACTGATCAGCGCCGTGCAAAGCGCAAATAACCAGCAAACGCGGCGCGAAATGCTCACAGAAACCTTCCGTTGAATGCCGAAATATTCATTCCAAATAGCTAGGATAGGAGAAAAGCTCTGTCAACGCGCCATCAGGACGCGTTGGTTGATTACTTCAGCGGCGACCCTCGCGGTATAAGATGAACAGGCCGGCGGCGACCACCACGCCGGCCCCGGCCATGGTTCGCCAATTCGGAATGTCGCCGAAGAAGAAGAACCCGATCGCCACCGCCCAGATCAGCTGCGTGTAGTTGAAGGGCGCGGTGACCGCCACCGGGGCGAGCTGGATCCCTCGGGTCATCCAGATCTGCGCGACGCCGCCGCCGATCCCCGCGCCGATCAGGGTCGGCAGATCGCCCCAGGTCGGGGTTTGCCAAAACCAGGGCAGCACCGCGAGACCGAGCAGGAAGCTGGTGAGCTGGTTATAGAAGGCGACGCTGGTCGAGGGGTCCGTGCGCGTCAGTTGGCGCATGGTGATCACGGCGAAGGCGTAGGACAGGCTGCCGATCGTGGCCGCCAACGCTCCCAGCCCGAAGGCGGCGTCGCCGGGCCGCGCCATGATCAGCACCCCCAGAAATCCGACGATGACCGCCGTCCAGGCTGCGGCGCTGACCTTCTCCCCCAGGAACGGGGCGGACAGGGCGGTGATGAACAGCGGCGCGGTGAAGGCGATGGCCGTCGCGTCAGCCAGCGGCATCAGGTGGTAGGAAGTGAAGCTGCCGAGCATCGCCACCAGCCCGCACAGCCCGCGGAAGATATGGGCGCGCAGCCGTGTGGTGCGCAGCGTGGCGAGCTGACGCTTCTGGGCCAGCAGCGCGAGCACCGGGACCAGGCCGAAGCCGGTGCGGAACACCACGATCATCGCCATGGAGTAGACCAGCAGGGCGTCCTTCACCAACGCGCTCATCGCGGAGAAGGTGGCGGCGGCCAGGCAGGTTAGCAGAATGCCCCGCCCGACGTCGCCGAGGGGCGCCGCAGGTCGCGTCATCCTTCGGAGGCGGCTCCGAAAAAGTCGTAGGCGATGTCGGAGGTGATCTGACCCAGCACGATCTGCATGTTGTCCAGGAAGCCGTGCAGGTCGCTCGCCATGATCTCCTCCACCCGCCGTTGCGACAGCAGGGCGCGCAGTTCGTCCAACTTCTCAAGGGCCTGTCCGCCGCCGCGCAGATAGAAGCGGCGGCGCAGCTCATGCAGCTGATGATCCAGCTCCGTCACGCAGCTGGCCAGCGAGCGCGGGAATTGTTCGTTGCGCAGCAGGAAGCCCACCACCGCCGGCCCGGTCATCCCGCGCGGATGCACGCGGCGGAAGGCGTGATAGCCCGCGGCGGAGCGCAACACCGTGTTCCACTGGGCGATGTCGGCGGCGGAGCCCGGATTTGGCGTCGCGCCCAGCAGCAGCAGCTTCATGTCCAACAGCCGGGTGATCTGGTCCGCGCGCTCCAGATGCCTGCCAAGGGTGTAGAAATACCAGCTCTGATCCCTGAAGAAGGTGCCTTCGGTGATGCCGTTATGGGTCTGGCAGTTCTCCTTGATCACCGCGCAGACGCGCGCCAGCTCGCCCTGCGCCATCTGCGCGGGGTTCATTTCCCGCAGACGGTTGTAGAACACGTTCAGCTGGGTCCACATCTCGGTCGAGATCAGCGGCCGCAAGGCGCGCGCGTTCTCCCGCGCATAGCGGATCGACGACATGATCGAGTTCGGATTCTCCGGATCCAGCACATAGAAATGGCTGACGGAGGCGGCGTCCGGGGTTGAATGCCGTTCATAGAAGGTGCTGACGTCGGCGTTCAACTGAACGATCGAGGCCCAGTTCTGGCTGCCGGTCGAATCCCGCGCGAAGGTTTCCTGCACTTCCAGAATGCGCGCGAGGTTCTCCGCCCGCTCCACATAGCGGGCCATCCAGAACACGCATTCGGCGTAGCGAGCGAGCAGATCCATCACTGGCCTCCCAGGTTTTGGGATTGGCCGCCGGGTCCGTCCTCCAGCACCCAGGTGTCCTTCGAGCCGCCGCCCTGGCTGGAGTTCACCACCAGACTGCCGGCGCGCATGGCGACGCGGGTCAGGCCGCCGGGCAGCACCCAGGTCTTCTTGCCGGTGATCGCGAAGGGGCGCAAATCGACGTGACGGGCGCGGACGCCGTCGTCCGCCAGGGTCGGGCAGACGCTCAGCTTCACGACCGGCTGGCTGATGAAGTTCGCCGGATCGGCCTTCAGCTTCACCCGCAGATCCTCGATCTCCTGCTTGGTCGCGCGCGGTCCGATGACGATGCCGTAGCCGCCGCTTTCGCCGACCGGCTTCACCACCAGATTCTCCAGGTTCGCCAGGGTGTAGGCCAGCCCGTCCGCCTCCCGGCAGATGTGGGTTTCGACGTTGGGCAGGATCGCGTCCTGGTCCAGGTAATATTTGATGATGCGCTGCATGTAGGCGTAGACCGCCTTGTCGTCCGCCGCCCCCGTGCCGACCGCGTTGGCCAGGGCTACGTTGCCCTTGGCGTAGGCCTTGAACAGGCCGGGCACGCCCAATTGGCTGTCCTCGCGGAAGGCGAGGGGATCGATGAAGCTGTCGTCGATCCGGCGATAGATCGCATGGACCGGGGCGAGGCCGGCGGTCGTGCGCATATAGACGCGGTCGTCGCGCACCAGCAGGTCGCGGCCTTCGACCAGCGGCACGCCCATCTCGCGCGCCAGGAAGATATGTTCGAAATAGGCGGAGTTGTACGCGCCGGGGGAGAGCAGCACGACCTTCGGGTCGGCCACGTCGGGCGGGGCCACCTCGACCATCGCCTCCAACAGCCTGACGCCGTAATCCTCGACCGGCTTCACGCCGACGCCGGCCAGCAGCTCCGGAAAGGCGCGCATGGTCATGTGGCGGTTTTCGATGACGTAGGACACGCCCGAGGGCGTGCGCGCGTTGTCCTCCAGCACGCGATAGACGCCAGCCTCGTCGCGCACCAGATCGATGCCGCAGACATGGACGTAAGTGCCATGCGGCACCTTCACCCCCACCATCTCCGGACGATAATTGGCGTTGCCGGTGATCAGCTCCCTTGGGACGATCCCGTCCTTGAAGATCTTGCCCTCATGATAGACGTCGGCCAGGAACAGGTTCAGCGCGGTGACCCGCTGCACCACCCCGGCTTCGACGATTCCCCATTCGCGGGCGGAGATGACGCGGGGGATGACGTCGAAGGGCAGAATGCGGTCGATCGCGGTGCGGTCGGAGTAGACCGTGAAGGTGATGCCGAGATTGTAGAGCTCGCGCTCGGCCAAGGCGGATCGTCGACGCAACTCGTTCAGGCCGAAAGCGCCGATGCGGTCGAGCAGGAAATGCCCCGCCACCTGTCCGCCGGCGCCGTTGCCGGTGACTTCGCAGTAATAGTCGCCGCGGTCATATCCGGCCATTGGATGGTCCGGTCGCTGTTGGGTCGCCGTCACCGTATTCCTCCGCCTCCATGGTCGCGCTAAAGGCGCGCCAGTTCCACTGAAACCGTTAGTCTTTGCGAGCCGCCGCCGAGAATCACCCCCTTCAGGGGCGTGACGTCGGCGAAGTCCCGACCCCAAGCGACCGTGACATGCGGCGCCGGCATCAAATCATTGGTGGGATCCGCCTCGATCCAGCCCAATCCAGGGCACCAGCCTGCGAACCAGGCGTGGCTGGCGTCGGCGCCGATCAATCTCGGCCGGCCCTTCGGCGGCTTGGTCTCCAGATATCCGGATTGATAGCGCGCGGCCAGCCCGACCGCGCGCAAGCAGGCGATCCCCACATGGGCGAAATCTTGGCAAACCCCATGCCGTTCGGCGAACACCTCGGCCAGCGGCGTGGCGATGGTCGTGGCCAGAGCGTCGAAGGTGAAGTCGCGGTGGATCCTGCGGGTCAGGTCGCGCATGGCTGCGACCAGCGGCCGGTTCGGCAGGAAGGATTGCCGGGCGTAGGCCTCGGCCTCGGCCAGATGCGGCGCGAGCGGGCTGGGGAACCGGAACTCCTGCACGTCGAACGGCGCGGCGCCCGCCGCCAGCGTGGCGGCGGTCTCCTCCCAGGGCGGGGACGGCGCGAGGTCAAGCGGCCCCGGATCGTCGCGCGCGATCTCCGCCTGGCTGGTGACGGTGAGCTGGCGATGCGGAGCCGACAGCTCGAACCAGGTGGCGCGGTTGCCGAACCAGTCCTCCTGCGTCTCCAGCCGCAGCGGCGGCGGCTCGATGGTCAGGTTGGAGGACAGGACCCGTTGCCCGACGAAGGCGCGCGGCAGCAGCCAGGCCTGATGATGCGCCCGCATGACCGGATCGGCGTAGACGTAGCGGGTCACATGCGTGACCGAGAAGTGGCTGGCGGATTTGTCGCCGCGGCGTTCAAGCGTCTCCATCAATCCACCGCATGCCGGAAATAGCGCAAGGACAAAGCCTCTGAGAGCCGCGCCGCGCGATCGATCACTTTGGTGATCTCCTGGGTGAGGACCAAAGGCGCGCTCCAGGCTTCGGAATCAGCCAGCCGCAGGCCGTAATGCAGCTCCTCCGACAGGCGGCGGATCAGCGCGCCGGCCTGGCCCGCCTCGATCCCCGGCAGGGTCGGGATATGGCCGGCGATGGAGGCGGCCTGGAAGGCCAACGCGCGGGGATTGGTCTCGTCGCCCACGATCGCGTCCAGGATCGGCCCCAGATGCAGGCCTGCGCGGGCGCGCCAGCGATAGGTCAGGGCGGAGTCGGTCGCCTCCAACAGAAAGCTCAGGCTGGCCTGCCGACTTTCGTTGTTGACCGCGACGTCGATCAGGCCGGCGGTCTGGATCAGCCGCTCGATCCGCCGTCCGGCGTCAAGAAAGCGCCAGGCGACGCCGCGCGTCTGATTCTCCGCCACGATGCCGGACCAGGCCGCGAGATCGATCAACAGCCCGTCCAGCCGCGCGATGGCCGCGCCCGGGCCGGCGGTCTCCGGATCGAGGGTCGAGGGTAGGGCGGCGAGGCGGCTGAGGACGCGCCAAGCGTCCGGGGCGAGACGGTCGCGCAGCTGGCCTGCGATCCGGATCACCTGCTCGATCAAGGCTGGGAGCGCGGCCGGCTGGCGGCTGGTCATCGCGGTCAGGATCAGGGGATGAGCCAGACCGCGCTGGGATCGGTCAGGCGCGACGCTCGGCGTCAGGCCAATGCGGTTCAAGGCGGCGATCATCAGCGGTTCGGTGGCCGGCGCCACCGCGCTGTCCACCGCGCGCAGAGCGAAGGCGCGCAACAGCCGCGTCAGATGCTCGGTCCGCTCGACATAGCGGCCCAGCCAATACTGATTGTCGGCGACCCGGCTGGGCAGCGCGCCCACCGGACGGCGGGTGGAGACCTGGGCGTCCAGCGTGGTCTCGATCGAGGGCGGCCGCGCCGCCGCTTCAGCGTCCAGGATCCAGCTGTCCTTGGAGCCGCCGCCGCGCTGCATCGAGACGATCGGCAGCGTGGGATCCACCGCGTAGCGCGTCAGCCCACCGGGCATCACGGTCCAGCCGCCCGCGCCGTCGGTCGCGGCGAAGCAGCGCAGCACGATCGGCCGCGCCTCCACCTTGCCGCCGCTCAAGGCCGGCAGGGTCGAGGGATCGATGCGTCGTTGCGCGACCCAGCCCCAGGGATTGCGCGCCAGATCCTGGCCCAGCGATTTCTTCAGGGCCGCGTCCAGCTTGCGCACGAAGCGGGGCAAGGCGGCGCCGGCCGCGCTGCCCGGCTTCAACACCGCGTCCGCCCAGGGCAGGCTGGCGCCGTCCGGCGCGAGCCAGGAGGTCTCCACCGCCGGCATCAGCAGCTCCTCGCCCAGCAGCGCCTGCGCCGCCTGCGGCAGGAAGGGCAGAAGCGCCGGCGTCTCGATCGCGCCGCTGCCGATCGCGTTCACCACCACCACATTGCCGGCCCGGATCGCGCCGACCAGACCGGCGACGCCCAGCGCCGAGTCCGTGCGCAGGGTCAGCGGGTCGGCGAAGGCGTCGTCCAACCGGCGCAGGATGATGTGCACCGGCTCCGGCCCTGCGATGGTGTCCAGATAGACATGGCCGTCGCGTACGGTCAGATCGTCGCCGCGCACCAGTCGGCAGCCCAGCCCGCGCGCCTGATAGGCGTGCTCGAAGAAGGTCTCGTTGAACGGGCCGGGGGTGAGGACCACGAGGGTCGGGTCCTCGACCGGCGACAGGGCGCTGAAGCTGTCGCGCAGCCGCTCGAAGAACGGGTTCAGCGGTCGCACGCCGGCGGCGGCCAGCGCGTCGCCGAACAGGCGCGAGGAGACCTCGCGGTTGGCCAGCGCGTAGCCCATGCCGCTGGGGGCCTGGGTGCGGTCGGACAGCGCGCGCCAGCGCCCGTCCGGAAGCCGCACCAGATCCACCGCCAGCAGATGCAGCCAGATGTCCTTCGCCGGCCTCGCGCCATGCAGCGGGCGCAGAAAGCCGGGGTTCGCCAGCGCGAGGCTGGGCGGCAGCAGCCCGTCATGGAACAGCGTCATCGGGCCGTAGAGATCGCCGAGGATCGCGTTCAACAGCCGGGCGCGCTGGGCGACCGCCGCCTCCACCCCGCGCCATTCCTGCGCGGTCAGCACCAGGGGCAGGGGATCGAAGCTCCAGGGCCGCGACCCTGCCCCGGCGTCCTCATAGATCGTGTAGCTGATGCCGATCTCGCGGATCAGCCGCTCGGATTCCAGCGCGACGGCGGCCAGATGCGCGGAATCATCCAGGCCGGTCGCGGCGAACAGATCCGCCCAGGGGCCGCCTGGGCGCAGCTCGTCGAAGCCGGGGTCGCGCCGGGGTCGGTCGGCCCAACGCTCCGTCCAGCATCCGCCGCCGCGGGGCGGGCTCTTTCCAGGCGTCTTGGCGCGCGCCGCGGTCATACTGTTAGGAACCGCGCCTCAGATCGAGGGTCAGCGGGAAGGAGGGGTTGATCGTCGGCGTCGGGAAATAGGGCTCGGCGCTGTGCCCTTCCGCGAAGAAGCGCGAAAGCCGGCGGCTCTCCGCCTCGAAGGCGTTCACCGGCAGGGTCGTGTAGTTCACCCCGCCCGGATGCGCCACGTGATAGGTGCAGCCGGCGACCGCGCGGCCGGTCCAGAGATCGATCACATCGAACACCAAGGGCGCATGCACCCCGATGGTCGGGTGCAGGGCGGACGGCGGCGCCCAGGCCTTGTAGCGCACGGCCGCGACATGCTCGCCCACCACGCCGGTCGCGGTCATCGGCATCTGGCGGCGGTTGCAGGCGATCGCCCAACGGCCGGGCTGCATTCCCGTGACTTTGACCTGCAGCCGCTCGACCGAGCTGTCGACGTAGCGCGCGACGCCGCCCGCCGCGCTTTCTTCGCCCAGCACATGCCAGGGCTCCAGGGCGGCGCGCAGTTCGATCTCCATGTCATGGACCTTGATCGCGCCAAGCTTGGGAAAGCGGAACTCCAGATGCGGATCGAACCAGCCGCGCTCGAGCGGCCAGCCGGCCTCCGCCATCTCGGCCAGCAAGTCGTTGAAGTCGGCTTCGACGAAATGCGGCAGCATGAACCGGTCATGCAGGTCCGTGCCCCAGCGGGTCAGCGGCCGCTTGTCCGGCGTCTTCCAGAACCGCGCGACCAGCGCGCGCAGCAGGACGAACTGCGCCAGCGCCATGCGCGCGTTCGGCGGCATCTCGAAGGCGCGCAGCTCCAGCAGGCCCAACCGACCGGTCGCGCTGTCCGGGCTGTAGAGCTTGTCGATGCAGAACTCGGCGCGATGGGTGTTGCCGGTGACGTCGGTCAGCAGGTTGCGGAACAGCCGATCCACCAGCCAAGGCGCGCAGGGTTGACCGCCGCCGCTCAGCCGCTCCAGCTCGGCGAACTTGTCTTCCAGGCCGCGCTGGTTGAGAACGGTGCTGTAGGCCCCGTAGAT
>JBMLRS010000615.1:0-1420 GCA_049240905.1 Elsteraceae bacterium | reverse complement strand
TCTTGATCATCGGGTTCACGGCCGGGCCGGCGGTGTCCTTGTAGGGATCGCCGACGGTGTCGCCCGTGACCGCCGCCTTATGGGCGTCGGAGCCTTTGCCGCCATGGTGGCCTTCTTCGATGTACTTCTTGGCGTTGTCCCAAGCGCCGCCGCCCGAGGTCATGGAGATGGCGACGAAGAGACCGGTCACGATCGTGCCCAGCAGCATCGCGCCCAAAGCCGCGAAGCCTTCCGCCTTGCCGGCGACCGCAGCGACCACCGCGAACAGCAGGACCGGAGCCAGAACCGGCAGCAAGGACGGCGCGATCATCTCCTTGATCGCCGCCTTGGTCAGCATGTCGACCGCCCGGCCGTAATCCGGCTTGCCGGTGCCGGCCATGATGCCCGGGATCTCCTTGAACTGACGGCGCACTTCAACGACGACCGAACCCGCCGCGCGGCCCACCGCCGTCATGCCCATCGACCCGAACAGGTAGGGAAGCATGCCGCCGATGAACAGACCGACCACGACGAAGGGATCCTGCAGCTGGAACTTAACGTCCAAGCCGGGGAAGTAATGCTTCAGATCCTCCACGTAGCAAGCGAACAGCACCAGCGAGGCGAGACCGGCGGAGCCGATCGCGTAGCCTTTGGTCACCGCCTTGGTGGTGTTGCCGACCGCGTCCAACGCGTCGGTGGTGACGCGCACTTCCGGGGGAAGCTCCGACATTTCGGCGATGCCGCCAGCGTTGTCGGTGACCGGGCCGTAGGCGTCGAGCGCGACGATCATCCCGGCCAGCGCCAGCATGGTGGTGGCCGCGGTGGCGATGCCGAATAGGCCCGCCAACAGGTAGGAGGCGATGATGCCGAAGCAGATCACCAGCACCGGCAGCGCGGTGGACTCCATCGAGATCGCGAGGCCTTGGATCACGTTGGTGCCGTGACCCGTGACCGACGCCGCGGCGACGCTGCGGACCGGCCGGAACTCGGTCGCGGTGTAATACTCGGTGATGTAGACCAGCAGGCCTGTGACGGCGAGGCCGACCAACGAGCACCAGAAGAGGTCCGCGCCCAAGAGCTTGCGCCCGCCCTCCATCGTGTAGCTTGTGCCGAAGCCGATCATCACCGCCGTGACGATGCCGATCAGCACGGCGGAAATCACCGCCGTCGCGATCAGGCCCTTGTACAAGGCCTTCATCACGTTGTTGTCGCGGCCGAGCTTGACGAAATAGGTGCCGGCGACCGAGGCCGCGATGCAGACGCCGCAGACGACCAGCGGATACATCATCATCGTGCCCTGCACGGCCGCGTCGGTGAAGAAGATCGCCGCCAACAGCATGGTGGCCACGATGGTCACCGCGTAGGTCTCGAACAGGTCGGCCGCCATGCCGGCGCAGTCGCCGACATTGTCGCCGACATTGTCCGCGATCACGGCCGGGTT
>JBMLRS010000614.1:0-16788 GCA_049240905.1 Elsteraceae bacterium | reverse complement strand
TGGTCGCCTGACACAGCACGACCATGCTGGCGTGACTTGCGCGATCCGCGGGCAGGGCCTTCTCGATCTTGGCGAGGCAATTGTCGAAGCTGTCAGTCTCCAGCTTCGGCAGGTTCGGGGTCTCCGCGACCTTGCGGGCGGATTCCGTGATCTTGCCGGCCCAGTCGTAGATCAGGTTCGAGCGGGCTTTGGCGTCCCCGCCCGCAGGGTTGTCGCGCGCCTGAACGCTGGCGACCCGGCCGACCGCGCTGGGCATCAGATTGTCGAAATCGGCGATGCGCTTCATCTCGCGATGGCTGTGCATCATCTCGATCGGCGTGATCACCTGCTTGTCGAGATATTGCCGCAGCACGCGGCCAATGGTGGCGCGGGCCGGCGGCAGGTAGCAGTCCTCCAGCTTGTCGCACCAGGAGGCTTCGTCGATGCTGACGACCTGGATCCGGTCGTTCACCACCGCTTCGCGCATTTCCGAGAAGATGACCGTTTCGGACTCCGCGTCCCCGCGCAGGCGGATCTTCAGGATCTTCACGCCCTCGAAGGCGCCGTTCGAGAGGAGTGACTTGGCGAGCGCTCTCGCTTCGCCCTCACGCGGAAAGGTCTCTTGCGTCAGCCAACGGCCCTGTTGGCATACCTGCACTTCGAAGTTTTCTTGCCGCGCCATCTCACGAACCCTGAAATTCAACAACCTCTTGTTAACACAACATTATTTCTGGTGAATAGAGATTCGGCGCGAAGCGACGCTCAGTTTCAGGCGATCAGGCGCGCAGCCGGATCCAGCCACAGCATCCGGGTATGGAGCGCGCCGAGTTCCGCGCGGTGGCCGATGCTGACGATGGTGACGGACGGCAGCGCCGCCTGCACCATCCGATAGAGCGCGGCCTCCCGCTCCGGATCGAGCGCCGCGGTGGCTTCGTCCAGAAACAGCCAGTCCGGCTTTTGCAAGAGGGCCCGCGCAAAGGCCAGCCTTTGCTGCTCGCCGGGGGACAGGCGGCGCGCCCATTGATCGACCTGGTCCAGCTGATCGCCGAGCGGCGCCAGATCGACCGCGGCGAGCGCGGCTCGCAGTGTCGCGTCGTCAAACGCGTCAGCCGCCGACGGGTAGCTGACCACCCGACGCAGATCGCCAAGCGGCAGATAGGGCCGCTGCGGCAGATAGAGGACGCTCTCCCCCTCCGGCTGGGCGACATGGCCGCCGCCATAGGGCCAGACGCCGGCCAAGGCGCGGAACAGGGTGCTTTTGCCGCTGCCCGAAGGACCGGTGACCAGCACGCGCTCGCCCTTGCGAATGGCGAGCGTGGCCCCATCGACCAGCAGGCGGCCGTCAGGCAGCGCCAGCCGAAGGTCGCGCACGGTCAGCTCGCCGGCGGGGCCGGGGTGGAAGGACAGGCCCCCTTCCGGCTTCTGGGCGATGGCGGCCTTCAGGCCGGTCAGACGATCGATCGTCGCGGTCCATTCCGCGAGCCGGGAATAGACGTCGATGATCCAGCTCAGCGCGCCTTGAACGCTGCCGAAGGCGCTGGCGGTCTGCATCAGCCCGCCCAGCTGGATGTCGCCCGCGAAATAGCGCGGTGCCGCGACCACGAAGGGGAAGACGTTGGCCACCTGGGCGTAGCCGACGGTGAAGAAGGAAAGCTTCTTCTGACGGGACATGATGCCCCACCAGTTGGTCATCAACCGGCTGAATCGGTCATGCAGCTCCGTCGCTTCGCCCTTCTCCCCGCGATAGAGCGCGACGCCCTCCGCGTTCTCGCGCAGACGAACCAGACCGAAGCGGAAGTCCGCCTCGAAGCGCTGCTGGTCGAAGTTCAGCTTGATCAGCGGTCGGCCGATCTTGTGGGTCAGCCAAGTGCCGGCGATCGCATAGAGCAGCGCCACCCAGACCAGATAGCCGGGAATCTCCCAACCCAGCCCGGGGATGGTCAGCGCGCCCGACAAGCCCCAGAGGATGCCGAGGAAGGAGAACAGCGTCACCACCTCGCGCAGCAGCCCCAGCGAGAGCGACAGGCTGTCGGCCACGAACAACCGCAGATCGTCGGCGATGCGCTGATCCGGGTTGTCAGCCCCGCCCTTCGCCAGCTCCAGCCGATAATAGGCGCGGGCGGACAGCCAGTCGGTCAGGTAATGGTCGGTCATCCAGCGCCGCCAGCGGATCTGCAGCATCTGGGTCAGATAGACCTGATAGACCGCGACCACGATGTAGAGCGCGGCCAACCCGCAGAAGATCAGGATCTCATGCAGGAAGGCCGCCTGATCCTTGTTCTGGAGCGCGTCGTAGAAGCGCGCGTTCCATTGGTTCAGCATCACGCTGACCCCGACCAACGTCAGGTTCATCGTCACGATCACGGCCAGCAGCCCGCGCGCCCGCCACCGATCTTCCGAGAACCAATAGGGCCGGGCGATCGCCCAGGCCGCCGCCAGAATGGACAATCGCTCTTTCATCGGACACCTACGATGTGATCAGGACGCAAGCCGCCACCCGGCCCAGGTGGCCGCGAGACAGAGCAGAACGGAAAGCAAGACGTTGGCCAGCGCCTTGATCGCGTGGCCTTCCTGGAGCAGGGCCAGGGTCTGCAGGCTGAAGGCGGAGAAGGTGGTGAAGCCGCCGCAGATCCCGACCATGACGAAGAGCCTGACGGCGTCGCTCGGCGTTCTCGCGGCGGCAATGCCGATGACCAGAGAGCCCAGGACATTGATCGCGATCGTGCTCCACGGGAACTCCGCGCCGAACAGCCGGGCGCCGGCCATCGTGAACCAATAACGCGCCACGCCGCCCAACGCGCTGCCCAAGGCTACCCAGAAATAGGGCGAAAGCGTGGTCATCAAATGAAAACGGCCGCCGCTGGGTCAGCGACGGCCGTCTCCTTACTCGATCGATGTGAGATCACGCAGCCTTGGCGCGGGCGGCGACGACTTCGTCGGCCACGTTCTTCGGCACCGGATCATAGTGCGAGAACTCCATCGTGTAGCTGGCGCGACCGCTGGTCGCCCCACGCAGATGGCCGATATAGCCGAACATTTCCGACAGCGGCACATGGGCCTCGACGGCGATGTTCAGGCCACGCTCCAGCTGGCCCAGGATCGTGCCGCGACGGCGGTTCAAGTCGCCGATCACGTCGCCCAGATGGTTTTCCGGGGTCACGACCTCGACCTTCATGATCGGCTCCAGCAGCACCGGGTTCGCCTTGCGCACGCCCTCGCGGAAGCAGCCGCGGGCCGCGATCTCGAAGGTCAGCGCGTTCGAATCGACGTCGTGGTACTTGCCGTCGACCAAGCGGGCGCGGAAGTCGACCGTCGGATAACCGCCGAGGACGCCTTCCTCCTTCTGCATCTCCAGGCCCTTCTGCACGGACGGGATGAACTCGCGCGGCACGGTGCCGCCGACGATCTCGTCCTTGAACTCGAAGCCTTCGCCGCGCTCGCGCGGTTCGAAGATGATCTTCACTTCCGCGAACTGGCCGGAGCCGCCGGTCTGCTTCTTCAGGGTGAAGATATGCTCGACCGACTTGGTCAGCGTCTCGCGGTAAGCCACCTGCGGCTTGCCCATATTGCCTTCGACGCCGAATTCCGTGCGCATGCGGTCGAGCGTCACTTCCAGATGGAGTTCGCCCATGCCGCGCAGAATGGTCTGGCCGGTCTCGCGATCGGTCTCCAGACGCAGCGACGGATCGGCGCGAACCATCTTGCCCAGCGCCTGGCCGAACTTCTCCTGCTCCGCCTTCGAACGGGCTTCCACCGCGACCGAGATAACCGGATCGGGGAAGCGCATGCGCTCCAGCACGACCTGATGGCTGGAGTCGCACAGCGTGTCGCCGGTCTCGGTCTCGGCCAGCGAGACGAAGGCCACGATGTCGCCGGCGCGGGCTTCTTCGATGGTGATCGGCTCCTTGGCGAACATCTCGACCATGCGGCCGACGCGTTCCTTCTTGCCGCGGGTCGAGTTGACGATCGAGGCGCCCTTGGAGACCACGCCCGAATAGATGCGCACGAAGGTCAGCGCGCCATAGACGTCGTTGATCACCTTGAACGCCAAACCGGCGAACGGCGCGTCGTCCGAGCTGATGCACTCGCCAACCGGGTTGCCGTCGGCGTCCACGGTCTTGATCGCTTCGACTTCGATCGGCGAGGGCAGATAGTCGATGACCGCGTCCAGGACCTGCTGCACGCCCTTGTTCTTGTAGGAGGAGCCGCACAGAACGGGGGTGAAGGCGCTGGCGTTGGTGCCCTTGCGGATGCACTCGCGCAGCACGGCGGGGGAGGGCTCGACCTCGGTCTCGAGGAAGGCTTCCATCGCGGCGTCGTCCTGCTCCAGCGCGGTGTCGATCAGCTCCTGCCGATAGATCGCGATGTCGTTCAGGGTGTCGACGTCTTCCTTAACCGTGATGTTCAACTTTTCGGCCAGATCCGGGGTGATGTCCCAGACTTCCCACTTGCTGTCCTTGTCGTCGGAGAACCACACCAGAGCCTTCATCTCGACCAGGTCGATCATGCCGCGGAAATTGTCTTCCGAGCCGATCGGCAGCTGCACGACCATCGGGCGGGCGCCCAGGCGGTCCTTGATCATCTGCACGCAGCGACGGAAATTCGCGCCGGAGCGGTCCATCTTGTTCACGTAGCAGATGCGCGGAACATTGTAGTTGTCGGCCAGGCGCCAGTTCGTCTCGGACTGCGGCTCCACGCCGGCGACGCCGTCGAACACCACGACCGCGCCGTCCAGCACGCGCAGCGAACGGTTCACCTCGATGGTGAAGTCCACGTGGCCGGGGGTGTCGATGACGTTGATCTTCTTGTCGCGCCAGAAGCAGCTGACCGCCGCCGACTGGATGGTGATCCCGCGCTTCTGCTCCTGCTCCAGATAATCGGTCGTCGTGGAGCTCTTCAGATCCTTGGTGTCGTGGATGTCGACGATCGTGTGCTTGCGGCCCGTGTAATACAGGATGCGCTCCGTCGTCGTGGTCTTTCCAGCGTCGACATGCGCGATGATGCCGATATTGCGAACGTCTTGAAGGGGAATCGTGCGGGCCATGGGGCGGGTCCGTGAGTGAAGCGGCGAAAACGGAAAACCGGACGCGCACCGTCCCCGATGCCGCCAGCGCGCGTCATATGCGCGGCCAGCGGCGTTTTGTCAATTCCGCAGGCGCGGAAACTCTGGGGATGGGGTCAGAAACAGGCGCATGAACCATGCGGGTCGTCGATCCGCGCGGTCAACGCCGCTTCCTGCCGTTCACCATCACAACCCCGCCGATCGCGAGCGCGCCGCCGATCAGCGTGCTCAGCCCCGGCGTCTCTCCGAACAGCAGGAAGGCGAGCGCCATGGCGGTCGGCGGCACCAGAAACAGGAAGTTGGCGGCCCGGGCGGCCCCGAAATGCCCAAGCGCGACGGTCCAGGCGGCGTAGCCGAGCGCCGCTGGAAACAGCCCCAGCGCGATGACCGCCAGCGTGACGTTGGCAGGCGCGCGCGACAGACCGGTTAAGGCGTCCCCTGTCCAGGGCGCGAGCCAGATCGCCCCGGCCAGCAGAGTGTAGGCCGCGCAGGGCAAGGCGCCGTAAATTGGCACCAATGGGCGCTGAACCGTGAAGTAGACCGCTTGGCAGAACGCCGCGGCGATCACTAAGCTGGAGCCTTCTCCAAAGGCGAGGCCGCCGGGCTGGCCGGAGGCGATCAGCGCCACGCCGGCCAGCGAGACGCCCGACCCGATCCAGCCGATCAAGCCAAGACTTTCCTTGAGGAAGACCCGCGCAAGAATCGCGGTGATGATCACCCCGGCGTTGACGATGAAGCTGGCCGCTCCCGCTGTCACGGTCTTCTGTCCGCTGTTGAGGCATAAATTGTAGGTCGCGATGCCGATCAGGCCGCATCCGACGAAGCGGATCGCATGCGCCAGGCTCGGCCGCGGCGGCCGACGCCAAGCCAGCCAGGCAGCCGCTGCGATCGCAGCCACGGCGAAGCGCCCGGCGGCGAGGGGCGCCGGTTCCAACGCCCGAACGCAGAAGGCGATGAGCGGGAAGGCTGACGCCCAGGACAGCACGGTGAAGATGACGGCGGCGAGCGCGGCGGGGGCGGTAGTGTTCATGCCCGAAGCGATGCCAGCTCGCAGCCTATTGACATATCGTGATGATCCATAGCGAGCTGTGAGTATGGATCACAGCACTGAGGCGCGCGCCGATCCCGCGCGGCCCCCGCTCGCCGGGTTGGACATGATCTGCGTCGTCGCGCGGCTCGGCTCGCTGTCGGCGGCGGCGGCGGAGCTTGGCGTCACGCATGGCGCGGTCAGCCGCCGGCTCGCGGCGGTGGAGGCGTGGCTTGGGCAGTTGCTGTTCGAACGCCACGCGCGCGGGGTTCGCCTGACGCCGGACGGACAGCGATTTCTGGGCAGCGTCGAGCAGGCTTTCGCCCTGATCGACGGCGCGGCCGATCAGTGGCGGCGCAAGCGAGGTCCGGACGTGGTGCGCCTCAGCGTGGTGCCATCCTTCGCCAAGCTGTGGCTGCTGCCGCGGCTGGAGGCGCTGGAGCGAGGCGAACCGCGGGTGAGGATCGAGCTGTCGGTCGAGCATCGACACGCCGATCTCGAGACGGGAGAGGTCGACCTCGCCGTCCGCTACGGGCGCGGGCCCTGGCGCAACGTCGAATCCCAGCCGCTGGCGCGCGAGACCCTGTTCCCGTTCGCCAATGAGCCGATGGCCGAAAAGCTCGGCCGCGATCCGGCGCCGGGCCGATTGCTCGCGGCGCCGCTGCTCCATGATTCGGATGCGTCAGGATGGCGGGCCTGGTTCGCCGGCGCCGGGGTCGACTTCAAGGCGAGGCCGACCGACCGGCGCTTCGAGGATTACACGTTGGTTCTGGCCGCAGCCGAGGCCGGCCTGGGGGTCGCGCTGATGCGCTCGCCCCTGGCCGATGACTACTGGGCCAAGTCGCGCGGCCTGATCAGGCTGAGCGACCGCGCGGCGTTCAGCCTGACGACCTATCACTTGGTCACGCGCGTCCGCGAGACGAAGCCAGCGGTGAAGATCGTGGCGGATCGATTGCTCGCCGCCCTCGGTCCGGGCGTCAGAAGATATCCGGCTCCTTAGTCGGCTGGCCGCCGCGCAGAAAATCGAAATCGCAGCCTTCGTCGGCTTGCGTCACATGCTTCAGGTGCATCTGGCCGAAGCCGCGCTGGTAGATCGGCTGGGGCGCGACCCAGGCGGCCTTGCGGCGGGCGATCTCGTCTTCCGGCACCAACAGCTCCAGCCGGCGGTTCGGCACGTCCAGCAGGATCATGTCCCCGGTCTTCACCAGGGCCAGCGGACCGCCGGCGGCGCTCTCCGGCGCGACGTGGAGCACGCAGGCCCCGTAGCTGGTGCCGCTCATCCGCGCGTCGGAAATGCGCACCATGTCGCGCACGCCTTCCTTCAACAGCTTCTGCGGGATCGGCAGCTGGCCCCATTCCGGCATGCCCGGCGCGCCAAGGGGCCCTGCGGAGCGCAGCACGATCACGCTGTCTTTGGTGATCTCCAGATCCTCGTCGTCGATATGCTTCTTCAAATCCGCGTAGCAGTCGAACACCACCGCCGGCCCCTTGTGGGTCAGCAGATGGCTTTCGGCGGCACTGTGCTTGATCACCGCGCCGCGGGGGGCGAGGCTGCCGCGCAGCACGGCGACGCCGCCTTCCGACTTCACCGGGTTTTCGCGCGTGCGGATCACGTCGTCGCTATAGACCTCGGCGTGGGCGAAGCCCTCCGAAAGGCTCTTGCCGGTGACGGTGACGCAGTCGCCGTGCAGCAGGTCGGGGATCCGGTTCATCAGGGCCAGGAGGCCGCCAGCGTAGAAGAAATCCTCCATCAGGAAGGCGCCGGAGGGGCGGATGTCGCCCAACAGCGGCGTGCGGCGCGACAGGGCGTCGAACTTGTCGAGGTCCAGGTCGGCGCCGATGCGGCCGGCCATGGCGATCAGATGGATGATCGAGTTGGTGGAGCCGCCCAAGGCCATGGCGACGGTGACCGCGTTCTCGAACGCCTTGGTGGTCATGATGTCGCTGGGCTTCAGATCCTCCCACACCATCTCCACGATCCGGCGGCCGCATTGCGTCGCCATGCGCGGATGGGCGGAGTCGGAGGCGGGAATGGAGCTGGATCCGGGCAGGCTCATGCCCAGCGCTTCGGCGGCGGCGGCCATGGTGGAGGCGGTGCCCATGGTCATGCAGGTGCCATGGCTGCGCGCGATGCCGTCCTCGATCTCGCCCCAGGCCCGATCATCCAGATTGCCGGCGCGCTTCTCCGCCCAGTATTTCCAGACGTCGGAGCCCGAGCCCAGAGTCTTGCCATGCCAGTGGCCGCGCAGCATCGGGCCGGCCGGCATGAAGATCGCCGGCAGGTTCAGCGAGGCCGCGCCCATCAGCATCGCCGGCACGGTCTTGTCGCAGCCGCCCATCAGCACCAGACCGTCCACCGGATTGCAACGCCCCAGCTCCTCGACCTCCATCGCCAGAAAATTGCGATAGAGCATGGTGGTTGGCTTCATGTAGGGCTCGCCCAGCGACATCGCCGGCATCTCCACCGGGAAGCCTCCGGCCTGCCAGATCCCGCGCTTCACTTCTTCGGCGCGGTTGCGGAAATGGGCGTGGCAGGGGTTGAGGTCGGACCAGGTGTTGACCACCCCGATCACCGGCTTGCCGCTGTAATCCTCGGCGCCGAAGCCCGCCTGCTTGGCGCGGCTGCGATGGCCGAAGGAACGCAGGTCGGAGGCGCCAAACCAGCGATGCGAGCGAAGGTCTTCCGGTTTTTTGACAGCCATTACGTTTCATCCCAAGAAATTCGCCGAAATGTGGCGCGCCCGGCCCTTGCGACGCAAGAAAGATGTCGCGATGCTGCTGGCGTCAGTTCTGCATGGATGGGGCGATCGACCCTGATCGCCCCTTGGGAGCCCGCCTATGGCCTACGCCACCACCCGCTACCGCATCGGCTTCGACATCGGCGGCACCTTCACCGATTTCATCCTGCATGATTCCGAAACCGGCCAGATCACCCTGCATAAATGCCTGACCACCCCGGCCGACCCCTCGGTCGGCGCGATGGAGGGCCTGATCGCGCTGTGCGCGGAAGTCGGGATCGCGCTGAAGGACGTCGGCGAGCTGGTGCATGGCACCACCCTGGTCACCAACGCGGTGATCGAGCGCAAGGGCGCGAAGCTGGGGCTGCTGACCACCAAGGGCTTCCGCGACTCTCTGGAGATGGGGAAAGAGCAGCGCTACGACATCTACGACCTGTTCCTTAAATTCCCGGAGGTCCTGGTCCCGCGCGAGCGCCGCCTGGAAGTGACGGAGCGCGTGCTGGCGGACGGCGCCGTGCTGAAGCCGCTGGATCTCGAAGAGGCGCGCGCCGGGCTGAAGGCGCTGGCGGCGGACGGTGTGGAGGCGGTGGCGATCTGCTTCCTGCACAGCTACGCCAATCCTGATCATGAACGCGCGGTGGGGGAAATGGCGGCGCGGGAGTTTCCGGGCCTGTCGGTCTCGCTGTCCTCAGCCGTGGTCGGCGAAGTGCGGGAATATGAGCGCTCGGTCACGACCTGCGCCAACGCCTATGTCCAGCCGCTGATGGACCGCTATCTGCGCCGCCTGCAGGAGGAGCTGGCCGCGCGCGGTTTCGCCGGCAGCCTGATGCTGATGCAAAGCTCCGGCGCTCTGGCCAGCCCGGAGATGGCGCGCGCCTTCCCGATCCGACTTTTGGAGTCCGGCCCTGCCGGCGGCGGCCTCGCGACCGCCCTGTTCGGCCAGCAGGCCGGGCTGTCCGACATGCTCGCCTTCGACATGGGCGGTACGACGGCGAAGGCCTGCCTGATCCAGGACGGCCGCGCCGACATCGCCGCGATGATGGAGGCCGCGCGCGTCCATCGCTTCAAGCCCGGCTCCGGCCTGCCGATCAAGGCCCCGGTGATCGACATGGTGGAGATCGGCGCCGGCGGCGGCTCGATCGCCGAGGTCGACGCGCTGGGTCTGCTCAAGGTCGGTCCGCACAGCGCCGGGGCTGCGCCAGGTCCCGCCTGCTACGGCCGCGGTGGACAGCGCGCGACCGTGACCGACGCCAATCTGCTGTTGGGCTATCTCGACCCCGGCTATTTCCTCGGCGGGCGCATGAGCCTGGACAAGGCCGCCGCCGAAGCCGCGCTCGCCAGGCTGGGCGAACCCCTGGGCCTCAGCGCGATTGAGGCCGCCTGGGGCGTTCACGCCGTGGTGAACGAGAACATGGCCCAGGCCGCCCGCGCCCATATCGTGGAGAAGGGCCGGGATCCGCGCCGCTACGCCATGGTCGGCTTCGGCGGCGCCGGCCCCGCCCATGCGGCGAGAGTCGCGCGCATTCTGGGCATGGCGGAGCTGATCGTGCCGCCGGCTTGCGGCGCGGCGTCCGCGCTCGGCTTTCTGGCGGCGCCCTTGGGTGTGGAGCGCATGCGCTCCCTGCCCGCCTATCTGGCGGCGGATCAGTTCGATCCGACTCTCGTCGGCGGGGTTTTGGACGCGCTGGAGCAGGAGGCGCGCGAAGCGCTGCGCGCTGCCGGCGTGCCCGACGCCGACATCACCGTCCGCCGCGCCGCCGACATGCGGTTGGTCGGCCAGATGCATGAGATTGAAGTCCCGCTGCCGGACGGCCCGCTGACCGAGGCCTCGCTGCCGGCGATCGCCCGCGCCTTCAACGAGGTCTATTCCGCGCGCTTCACCCAGGTCTATCAGGGCGCGGTGATGGAGGCGATCACCTGGCGGGTGAGCGCCGAAGGGCCAAAGCCGGTTCTCGACATCCGCGAGGCTTCCGGCGCCTCCAATCTCACGCCGCCCGGCAAAGGCTCGCGGAAAGCCTTCTTCGACGGAAAATTCCACGACACGCCGGTCTATGACCGCTACGCCCTGCGGCCCGGCGATCGGATCGAAGGCCCGGCGATCATCGAAGAGCGGGAAAGCACTACGATCCTGCAGCCGGGGGATTCGCTGGCGGTGGACGAGACCCTCAATCTGCGCATCGCGATCGGCGCGCCCGCCATCCAGGCGGCGCGGATCGAGCGCGGCATGCCGATGGCAGAGGCCGTCGCGCGCCTTGAGTCCGATCCGGTCGGGCTGGAGATCATGTGGAGCCGCCTGATCACGGTGGTGGAGGAGATGTGGTCCACGGTCTGCCGCACCGCCTTCTCCCTGATCATCAGCGAAAGCCAGGATTTCGCCTGCGACATCCTGGATCCAGACGGCGAGACCCTGGCCCATTCGCCGCGCGCCATGCCCGTGTTCAACCTCACTCTGCCGATGGCGGTGAAGGCCCTGCTGAAGCGCTATCCCGGCGACAAGCTGCAGCCCGGCGACGTGCTGATCACCAATGATCCCTGGATCTGCGCCGGCCATCTGTTCGACGTCGCCGTGGTGACGCCCGTGTTCCGCGAGGGGGCGCTGGTCGGTCTGGTCGGCTCCATCGGCCATGTCTCCGACATCGGCGGCACCAAGGATTCGACCCGGGCGCGCGAGATCTATGAGGAAGGTCTGCAGATCCCGCCGATGAAGCTGTTCAAAGCCGGGGAGCAGAACGAGGATCTGTTCACCCTGATCGCGGAGAATGTGCGCAACCCCGATCAGGTGCTGGGCGACCTCCACGCGCTGGTCGCGGCCAACGCGGTCGGCGCGCGGAGGCTTTTGGCCTTCATGGACGAATATGGCGTGATGGACCTGCGGCCCTTGTCCAAGGTCGTGCAGGACCGGGCGGAGGCGGCGATGCGCGCGGCGATCCGCGCTCTGCCCGACGGCGTCTATGAAGGCAGCATCGCCAACAACCCGCTGGGTCAGAAGATGACCTACCCGGTGAAGGTGACGATCAAGGGCGACGAATTGGAAGTGGATTTCGAAGGCGCCCCGCCGCAGCTGGCGCAGGGCGGCTTCAACTGCACCCTAAACTACACCGCCGCGCACACTACCTATCCGCTGAAATGCATGCTGAGCTCGACCGTGCGCGGCAACGCCGGCTGCTACCGCCCCTTCACAGTGAAGGCGCCGGAGGGCAGTACGCTGAACTGCACCCGCCCGGCGGCGGTGAACATGCGCACCCGCATCGGCTGGTACATCGCGCCCAATCTGTTCTCAGCCCTCGCCAAAGCCATGCCGAAGCAGGTTCAGGCGCACACCGGCTTGCCGGTCGCGGTGACGGTCTACGGCTATGGCGCGGACGGCCAAGCTTATAACGACCATCTGTTCATGGGCGGCGGCCAGGGCGCAGGCTCCGACGCCGACGGCAAATCCGGCCTGATGTGGCCGACCTCGGCCGCCAACACCCCGATCGAACTGTTCGAGATGCGCACCCCCGCCGTGGTTGAGGAGAAAGCCTTCCTGCCCGACAGCGGCGGACCGGGCGAGCGGCGCGGCGGCCTGGGCCAGATCGTCCGCTTCCGCAAGCGCGCCAAGGACGGACGCCCGACCCTGGCCGGCGTCTATCCCGAAGGCAAGGGCATGACCTATCCCGGCCTCAAGGGCGGGCGGAACGGCGGCGCGGTCAGCGGGAGCGTGGATCACCCCGGCGGTCGCCGCGACCTCGGCAGCGGCGCGCTGGTGGAGCTGACCAGCGATGACGAGACCGTCGAAGTGGTCCTGGCCGGCGGCGCCGGCTTCGGCGACCCCCGCGACCGCAGCTTCGAGGCGATCGAGGCTGATCTCGCCGCCGGCTACGTCACCCCCGCCGGGGCGTCGGCCGATTACGCCGTCGTCATCAAGGACGGCAAGATCGACCGCGCCGCGACCTCAGCGCTCAGGGATGCTGCGGAGTAGCGCGACCGCTGACGAAGCTGAAAACGCGCTAGGGATCCAGCATTTCGATGACGATGCGCAGGGCCTCCACCATCTGCTCGATCGGCATCGCCTCCTCTGGCGGCAGATGGATGAAGGTGGCCTGGGTCGGCCAGTCGCGCTCCTCGATCAGGCCGATCAAGCTGTAGAGCAGCAGGTTGCAGCAATGGGTTCCAGCCCGGAAGGACAGGCGGACCGGGATCTTCGCGGCTTTCAGCAGGGCCGCCGCCGATTTCAGGTCGATCGTGGATTGGCGCACCGCCGGCCCGTTCAGATCGATTGGCTGGGCTTCTGGAGCGATCCCGGCGTTGTCCGGGCGGCTGCTCTCGATCTTGTTCGAACCGAACCATTCCAGCCGAATCGTCGTGTCGCCGACGGCGAGGCCGGTGGCGATCACCGCGTCCGGCCGCAACTCGTCCAGCAGCGCCTGGATCTTCCCCGGCACGGCGGCGAAAACCACCGGCAACACCCGGCCGATGACCTTGACATCCCCGAAGGTCTTTCCGTCCAACGCTTGCGCGACCGCCTGCGAGGGGTTGCTGGCGGCGCCGTCGAACGGTTCGAAGCCCGTGACGAGGACGCGCATCAGAGGATGAACTTCGACAGATCGGCGTTTTTGGCGAGATCCCCCACGCGTTCCTGCACGTAGGCGCGATCGATGGTGACTGAGCTGCCGCTTTTATCGCTGGCGGTGAAACTGATGTCCTCCAAGAGCCTCTCCATAACCGTATGAAGACGACGGGCTCCGATGTTCTCCACTGACTGGTTAACCTCGGCCGCCAACGTCGCGAGCGCGTCGATCGCGTCGTCGGTGAAGGTCAGGGTCACCTGTTCGGTCGCCAACAACGCGCGATATTGCCTGACTAAATTACTCTCAGGCTCTGTGAGAATACGACGAAAATCTTCCGAGGTCAGCGCTTTAAGCTCCACCCTGATCGGCAGTCGGCCTTGCAGCTCGGGCAACAGGTCTGACGGCTTGGCCTGATGGAACGCGCCAGAGGCGATGAACAGCACATGGTCGGTCTTCACGGTGCCATGCTTGGTCGAGACCGAGGTGCCCTCGATCAGCGGCAGGAGGTCGCGCTGCACGCCTTCGCGGCTGACGTCCCCGCCCATCCGCTCGGAGCGGGCGCAGATCTTGTCGATCTCGTCCAGAAACACGATGCCGTTCTGCTCGACCGCGCGAATCGCCTCGCGGATCACGCTGTCCTGATCCAGCAGCTTGTCGCTCTCCTCCGCGATCAGCGGGGCGTAGCTCTCCGCCACGGTCATGCGGCGGGTGCGGGTGCGGCCGCCAAACGCCTTGCCCAGCATTTCCTGCAGATTGATCATTCCGACCTGCGCGCCGGGCATGCCCGGAATCTCAAAGGTCGGCGCGCCGCCAGCCCCGTTATCCTGCAGCTCCAGCTCGATCTCCTTATCGGCGAGGGAGCCTTCGCGCAGCTTGGCGCGGAATTTCGCCCGCGTGTCGCTGGAGGCGCTGACCCCGACCAGGGCGTCCAGCACCCGCTCCTCCGCGCGCGCCTCCGCCTTGGCGGTGACGGATTTGCGCAGGCGGACGCGGGTCATGTCGATCGACACGTCCAGCAGGTCGCGGATGATCTGGTCGACGTCGCGGCCGACATAGCCCACTTCCGTGAACTTGGTCGCCTCCACCTTCAGGAAGGGGGCTTCGGCCAGGCGCGCCAGACGGCGGGCGATCTCGGTCTTGCCGACGCCGGTGGGGCCGATCATCAGGATGTTCTTCGGCAGAACCTCGTCGCGCAGGGATTCCTCCAGCTGCAGGCGGCGCCAGCGATTGCGCAGGGCGACGGCCACGGCGCGTTTGGCCTCCTGCTGGCCGACGATGTAGCGATCAAGCTCCGAGACGATTTCGCGCGGACTGAATCCGGTCATAGCTGTTCCAAAGTGACGTTGTCGTTGGTGTAGATGCAGATGCGGGCGGCGATCGCCATGGCCTTGCGCGCGATCATCTCCGCGTCGAACGAGTCGACGTCCAGCAGCGCGCGCGCCGCCGACAGGGCGAAGGACCCGCCGGAGCCGATGCCGACCACGCCGTCCTCCGGCTCCAGCACGTCCCCGGTGCCGGACAGCACCAGAAGCGCGCTCTGGTCGGCCACCACCATCATCGCCTCCAGGCGGCGCAGATAGCGATCGGTGCGCCAATCCTTGGCGAGCTCCACGCAGGCGCGGGTCAATTGGGTGGGGTATTGCTCAAGCTTGGTCTCGAGCCGTTCGAACAGGGTGAAGGCGTCGGCCGTGGCGCCGGCGAATCCGGCGATCACCTTGCCGCCGGCCAACTGGCGCAGCTTCTTGGCGTTCGCCTTCAACACCGTATTGCCGAAGGTCACCTGACCATCGGCGGCGATCACGGTGCGGCCGCCTTTGCGCACCGCCAGCACCGTGGTGCCGTGCCAGGCCTGGGCGCCCGAGCCCGGTTGAGTATGATCGTTCATGGGAGTAATTCATGCCTTGCTGGAGGGGCGTTCCATGCGCCCTTCCTCCATATAGGGTCGAAGGGGGCGATTATTCCATCCCGCGGTCCATGCTTTGCTTCGAGCCGAGGGTTGACCGGTCCGGTAAACGGTTACAAACCGGAGCTGACGCCAGTTTGGAGCCCGCCTTTATGGACGCTTTCTCCCCGACCCACACCGCCCATATCGTCGACCGTCTGTATGACGCCATCGCCGTCGGCAAACAGGCGGGTCTGCCCAGCCAGTCGCCGACCGCGCGGCTGTTGAAGCGCGGCCGGCGCAAGATCGCCCAGAAGGTCGGCGAGGAGGCGGTGGAGACGGTGATCGAGGCCGTGCGCGGCCGGCCGAAGCGGGTTGTGGAGGAAAGCGCCGATCTGCTTTATCACTTGATCGTGCTCTGGGCGGACGCGGGCGTCGAGCCGGCGGCGGTCTGGGCGCAGCTGTCAAAACGCAGGGGCGGTCCGCATGGCCTATGATCCGAACAATGTCTTCGCGCGCATCCTGCGCGGCGAAATCCCGTGCAGCAAAGTCTATGAGAACGACCATGTGCTGGCGTTCAACGACATCCGACCGCAAACTCCAACTCACATCCTGGTGATCCCCAAAGGGCCCTACGTCTCCGCTGATGATTTCGGCGAGAAAGCCTCCGACGCGGAGATCGCGGCCTTAATGCGCGCGGTGAGTCACGTCGCGAAAATGGCCGGCGTCGCCGAAAGCGGCTACCGCATCCTCGCCAACCACGGGGTTAATGCGAACCAGGAAGTGCCGCATTTTCATATCCACATCTTTGGCGGGCGGCGGCTCGGGGCGATGGTTCCGGGGTGAAGAGTATCCGAGTTAATCGGATGCTAGATACGCGAAAATAAAAACCTCATCCTGAGCCTGTCGAAGGATGAGCAAACTCTTCAACGTCTTTCACGACCGCGCCCTTCGACAGGCTCAGGGTGAGGCGAAGAGTTTGAGTGAGGCGCTCAATTACTGAATCAATTTGAATTGGACAAACTCTAACTTCTGCCCGGCGAGATCCGCCGGTAGGACAACGCTTCAGCGACATGGACGCGACTGATCGGCCCCGAGTTCTCCATGTCGGCCAAGGTGCGGGCGACTCTTAACACCCGGTGATAGCCGCGGGCCGAGAGTTTGAGTTGGGCTGAGGCTTTGGCCAGCAGGGCTTGGGCGGGGCCTTCGGGCGTGGCGACGGCGTCCAAAACCGCGCCGTCGGCTTCCGAATTCGTGGTGATTTTGACGCCCATGGCGGAGTAGCGCGCTTTCTGGATGTCGCGGGCTTTGGCCACGCGGGCGGCGACGTCGGCGGATTTCTCGCGCGGCGGGGGTAGGGCGAGGTCCGCCGGGTCGAGGGCGGGGGCTTCGACATGCAGGTCGATTCGGTCAAAGAGGGGACCGGAGATCTTCGCCTGATAATCCTGGGCGCAGCGCGGGGCGCGGCCGCAGGCGCGGCTGGCGTCGTCGAGATAGCCGCAGCGGCAGGGGTTCATCGCCGCGATCAGCTGCACCCGCGCCGGGTAGGTGAT
>JBMLRS010000613.1:0-1852 GCA_049240905.1 Elsteraceae bacterium | reverse complement strand
CCGACCCGCAGGCTTTGGCCATGTTCCTGGTCGTCAACGGCAAGCGCTGCCAGACCGGCAACACCAGCACGATGATCTTCGGCGTGAAGCATATCGTCAGCTATGTCAGCCGCTTCATCACCCTGGTCCCGGGGGATGTCATCTGCACCGGCACCCCGCCGGGCGTGGGCCTGGGCATGAAGCCGCCGGTGTTCCTGAAGCCGGGCGACACCATGCATCTGGGCATCCAGGGCCTCGGCGAACAGCGCCAGAAGGTCGTGCCCTTCGTTTTATAATTCCGGTTGGGGAAGCGGCGCGCCGCTTCCCCTTCGTCTTCCGCGGCCTAATCTTTGCTTAACGCGGCCGACCGTCGCCGGCCTCTTCACGCGACGAGATGCTGGAATCGGTTCCACGCAGCGCGGCCGATCCAGGTCAGTCAACAAATGGAGCGCCGAAAGGGCGTCAGGAGGCTTAAATGCGTAAGTTGATCACCGCGATGATGATGTCGGCGACCCTGATCGGGACCGCCTCGGCGCAGACCCACCTGCGCATCGGCCTCGCCGAGGATCCAGACGTCCTCGACCCCACCATGGCGCGCACCTTCGTCGGCCGGATCGTGTTCGCGTCCCTGTGCGACAAGCTGTTCGACATCAACGAGAAGCTGGAGGTCGTCCCGCAGCTGGCCACTGGCTACAAGACCTCCGACGACGGCAAGACCGTCACCATCACGTTGCGCCCCGGCGTGCTGTTCCATGACGGCGAGAAACTCGACGCGGAAGCCGCGAAGTTCACCTTCGAGCGGAACCTGACGATGCAGGGCTCCTTCCGCCGCTCCGAGATTTCGGTGATCCAATCGGTCGAGGTGGTCGACCCGCTCACCATCAAGCTGAACCTCTCCGCGCCGTTCGCGCCGTTGATCGCGCAGCTCACCGACCGCGCGGGCATGATGATTTCTCCGGCCGCGGCCAAGGCCGCCGGCGCCAATTTCGGCCTGAAGCCGGTCTGCGCCGGACCCTTCAAGTTCGTCGAACGCGTGGCGCAGGACCGGATCGTGGTCGAGCGTTTCGCCGACTATTGGGACAAGTCCCGAATCTTCCTGGACAAGGTGACCTATCTGCCGATTCCGGACTCGACCGTTCGCCTCGCCAATCTGCAGGCCGGCAGCCTCGATCTGCTGGAGCGGCTGGTCCCGACCGATCTGGACGCGGTGAAGAAGAACAACAGGCTGAAGCTCACCTCGGTGGCGGAGCTTGGCTATCTCGGCGTCACCTTCAATCTGGATAATGGCGAGAAGTCGAACACCCCCCTGGGCAAGGATGCGCGCGTGCGGCAGGCCTTCGGTCTGGCGATCGACCGCGAGGCGCTCAATCAGGTGGTGTTCAGCGGCGAATATGTGCCCGGCAACCAGTGGGTGACGCCCACCAGCCCCTATTATCAGAAGTCCCTGCCGATCCCGACGCGCGACGTCAACAAGGCGAAGGCCTTGCTGAAAGAGGCGGGCGTGACGACGCCGCTGACCGTCTCGCTCATGGTCGCCAACAATCCGGAGCAGCGCCAGGTCGGCGAGGTGATCCAGGCCATGGTCAAGGAGGCCGGCTTCGACGTCAGGCTGCAGGCGACCGAGTTCGCCGCGTCGCTCAACTTGGCGCAGAAGGGCGATTTCCAGGCCTATTTGATCGGCTGGAGCGGCCGGACCGATCCCGACGGCAATTTCTACAGCTTCCTGTCCTGCAAAGGCGCCCAGAACGACAGCAAATACTGCGATCCGGCCGTCGACGCGCTGATGGACCAAAGCCGCACGACCACCGATCTCACGCAGCGCAACAAGCTGTTCGGGGAGATCGCCGCCAAGGTCATCCCGCAGAGCCCGATC
>JBMLRS010000612.1:0-1342 GCA_049240905.1 Elsteraceae bacterium | reverse complement strand
AAGATTAATGACTCTGACCCCTTTTTTAAGGGGAGAGTTCGCAGGCGCCGTCACCGCTCGCCGATCAGCGTCTCCACGGGCAAATTGGTCCGGATGATCGGGGATTTCAGCACGACGTAGCTGAAATATTTCGCGATGCCGACATCGCGTTCCAGCAGATTTTCGATCACGGCTTGGTAATGCATCACGCTGCGGGTGACGAAGCGCAGCAGATAGTCGTAGCCGCCGCTGACGAGGTGGCATTCCATCAGCTCCTCCACGCTGGCGATCGAGCGTTCGAAGCGGATCAAATCCTCGCGGCGATGTTCGGCCAGGGTCACTTCCGTGAAGACGGTGATCATGTCCGTCAGCTTGGCGAGGTTCAGGCGCGCGCCGTAGCCCGCGATCAGCCCGGCCGCCTCCAGCCGCTTCACGCGCTGGAGGCAGGGGCTGGCGGACAGGCCCACCTTCTGGGCCAGCTCGACGTTGGTCAGCTGGCCCTCGGCCTGGAGATGGACCAGGATCGACAGGTCGATCCGGTCGAGCTTGGGCGCCGGGTTGGTCATGGGTCAGCCGCGCAGCTGCTCCTGATGGGCCTTGGCCAGATCGGCCATGCTGGTGAACTTGAAATCGATATGCGGCATCCCGCCGGGATCGCGCGTGGCGCCGAAGCCTTCGTCGTTATGGCGGCGATAGATCCAGCAGCTCTTCAGGCCGAAGCCATTGGCCGGCTTATGGTCGTGGAACAGGCTTTCGGCGGTGTGCAGGATGTCGCCCTTCTTGATGCCGCGCTGTTCCAGATGGCCGAGCATATACTCGAAGTTCGCCGGGTTCGGCTTGTAGGAGCCGATGTCTTCGGCCGTGTAGATCGCGTCGAATTCCACGCCCAGCTTCTTCTGGCTATGGGCGAACAGGGCGTTCTCCACGTTCGAGAGGATGGCGAGTTTGTAGTATTTCTTCAGATATTGCAGCGCGCCGGAGCTGTCGGAGAAGGCGGGCCAATCCTTCACGCTGACGCCGTAGGTCTGGCATTCCTCCCAGCTCGCCTGCACGCCCCATTCCTCCGCCATCCGCTTGTAAACGGTGGCGAGGATGTCGCGGTAGAGCTTGGTCGGGGTGCGGATCTGTTGCGCCGCTTCGTGGCGGCCATGGGCCTCCAGGATCGCGTTGCGGGTCAGGCCTGGAACCCGGCTGGTCAGCGGCTTCAGGGCCTCGATCATGCCGCTTTCCCAGTCGATCAGGGTGCCGTAGCAGTCGAAGGTCAGGATCTTGAAATCGGTCAGCTTCATGGCGCGCTCCTCAATGTCTGACGGGCACTGTAGCGGCTTGGCGCGAAATTGAATGCTGCGCGCGCCGCACTTTT
>JBMLRS010000611.1:0-3187 GCA_049240905.1 Elsteraceae bacterium | reverse complement strand
CCAGGCGCTGCGGGATCGTTCCAAGCTGCTGCGCGACGGCCCGGCCGATCCCGCCTGGCTGACCGCGCTGGAGGACGGCATGGCGCGCCACGGCACTGCCGTCGCCGCCACGCGCCGCCAAGTGACCGAGGCGCTGAGCGCGTCGATGGCGGCGACCAAGCCCTCCCCGTTCCCGACCGCGCTGCTGGAGGCTTCAGGAAGTCTGGAGACGGCGCTGGCCGACCAGCCGGCACTGGCGGTGGAAGATCGCTTTCGCGGGGAGCGGGCCGCCTCCCGCCGGCTGGAGGCGGAAGGCGCGCCGGCGCCGGGGCCGCACCGCAGCGACCTCGCCGCCCGCCATGGCGCGACCGGCATGCCGGCGGCGCTCTGCTCGACCGGCGAGCAGAAAGCCCTGCTGATCGCGATCCAGTTGGCCGCCGCCCGGTTGATCGCCGCGGATTCCGGACGCGCGCCGCTGCTGCTGCTGGACGAGGTCGCCGCGCACCTGGATTCGCTGCGTCGGGACGCGCTGTTCGACAGCGTTCTCGACCTGGGCGGGCAGGCCTGGTTCACCGGCACCGACGCGGAAGCCTTCGCCGCCTTGAAGGATCAAGCGCGCTTTGTGGAAATCGACGCGGGAGGCATCGAAAGCTCGCATCCCGGCCCTGTAATCGAGTAGACTCCGGCCCATGAATCAAGACGTTCCCGCTTATCAAAACACCCCCTCCGCCGACAGCTACAACGACGACAGCATCAAGGTTCTCAAGGGCCTTGACGCGGTTCGTAAGCGCCCGGGCATGTATATCGGCGACACCGATGACGGCTCGGGGCTGCATCACCTCGTCTATGAGGTCGTGGACAACGCGATCGACGAAGCGCTGGCGGGCTATTGCCACAACATCGACGTGGTGCTGAACCCGGACGGCTCCGTCACCGTGCGCGACGATGGGCGCGGCATCCCCGTGGGCATGCACCCGACCGAAGGCATCTCCACCGCGATCGTGGTGATGACCCAGCTGCACGCCGGCGGCAAGTTCGACCAGAACGCCTACAAGGTCTCGGGCGGTCTGCATGGCGTGGGCGTCTCCGTGGTGAACGCGCTCTCCAGCCGCCTCGACCTGAAAGTCTGGCGCGAAGGCTCCGAACATTACATCCGCTTCCATGACGGCGTGCCCGAGGGCGAGGTGGTGATCACCGGCCCGGCGGGCGACCGCACCGGCACGGAAGTGACCTTCCTGCCGTCCAAGGAAACCTTCACCAAGACCGAGTTCGACCTGGACACGCTGGAGCATCGCCTGCGCGAGCTCGCGTTCCTGAACTCCGGCGTGAAGCTGCTGCTGACCGATCTGCGCGGCGCGGAGCCGGTGTCGGTCGATCTGCATTATCCCGGCGGCCTGTCCGCCTTCGTCACCTGGCTGGACCGCTCGAAGACCGCGCTGCATCAGACCATCATGATGAACGGGGAGAAGGACGGGATCGGCGTCGAGGTCGCGATGGAGTGGACCGAGGCCTATCACGAGACCATGCTCTGCTTCACCAACAACATCCCGCAGCGCGACGGCGGCGCCCATCTGGCGGGTTTCCGCGCGGCGCTGACCCGCAAGGTGAACGACTACGCCAACGCCTCGGGCATCGCCAAGCGCGAGAAGGTGTCGCTGACCGGCGACGATTCCCGCGAAGGCCTGACCGCCGTGCTGTCGGTGAAGGTGCCGGATCCGAAATTCTCCTCCCAGACCAAGGACAAGCTGGTCTCCTCCGAAGTGCGCCCGGTCGTCGAGAACATCGTGGCGGAGAAGCTGGAGCAGTGGTTCGAGGAGCATCCGGCCGAGGCCAAGCGCATCGTGATGAAGGTGTGCGAAGCCGCCGCCGCGCGCGACGCCGCCCGCCGCGCCCGCGAACTCACCCGCAAGAAGGGCGTCGATTACGCCAGCCTGCCCGGCAAGCTGGCCGATTGCCAGGAGCGCGACCCGACCCAGGCCGAACTGTTCATCGTCGAGGGCGACAGCGCCGGCGGCTCGGCCAAGCAGGGCCGCGACCGCCGCTTCCAGGCGATCCTGCCCCTGCGCGGCAAGATCCTGAACGTGGAGCGCGCGCGCTTCGACAAGATGCTGAGCTCCGCCGAAATCGGCACGCTGATCGCGGCGCTCGGCGCCGGCATCGGCCCGGCGGACGAGAAGGGCGAAGGCGGCTTTGATCTCTCGCGCCTGCGCTACCACAAAGTCATCATCATGACGGACGCGGATGTCGACGGCAGCCACATCCGGACCCTGCTGTTGACCTTCTTCTATCGCCAGATGCCCAGCCTGATCGAGGCGGGTTATCTCTACATCGCCCAGCCGCCGCTCTATCGGTTGAAGCGCGGCCAGAGCTCCGCCGTCTATCTGAAGGACGACCGGGCGCTGGAGGCGGCGCTGGTGCGCGACGGCCTGCGCGACGCGGTGTTCACCTATGGCGACGGGATCGTCTCGGTCGGGGCCGACCTCGGCGCGATCGTGGATTCAGCGCGCAACGCCCATATGCATCTGAACGCCCTGGCCCGCCGGGTCGGCGGCCTCGCCGTGCTGGAGCGCGCGGCGATCCTGGGCATGCTGCGCCCGGACCTGCTGAACGATCAGGCGGCGGCGACCGACGCCGTGCAGCGCCTCGCCGCCTCCTTGAACGAAGGCCAGACGACCGGCTGGGTCGGCGCGGTCGGCGCGGATTCCATGACCGTGGGCCGCACCAACCGCGGCGTGCAGGAGCGCCGCACGATCGACAATACGGTCCTGCGCAGCGGCGAAGCCCGCCGGCTTACCGAGATGGCGGACAAGCTGGCGGAGATCTTCACCCGCCCCGCCACCTTGAAGCTGAAGGACGACGTGCATCAGATCGCCGGCCCCTGCGATCTGGTCGAGGCCGTGCTGGCCGCTGGCCGCAAGGGCGCCGCCACCAATCGCTACAAGGGGCTGGGCGAGATGAACCCGGAGCAGCTCTGGGAGACGACGTTGGACCCCAACGCCCGCTCGCTCCTGCGCGTGCGCGCCGGCCACGCCGAGACGGCGGAGGAAGTGTTCTCCACCCTGATGGGCGACGTGGTGGAGCCGCGCCGCGACTTCATTCAGGCGAACGCCTTGAAAGTGGCGAACCTGGACGTTTGATCATGGTGGAGCAGTTTGAATTGGCCGCATGGCGTCACCTTGAAACGGCTTGGTCACTGCAAGCTTCCAGC
>JBMLRS010000610.1:0-5157 GCA_049240905.1 Elsteraceae bacterium | reverse complement strand
AGCGCGTCAAGACCGTGGTCCGGCGCTATTCCGACCATGTGCCGCTGCCGATCGTCTGGATCGAGGACGGCAAGGAGGAGACGGTCAACGCCGCCTCCGCGCTGTGGACCAAGCCGCGCTCCGAGATCACGGAGGAGGCGGCGACCTCCTTCTACCGCCATCTCGCCCACGCGACGGACACGCCCTGGGCCACCGTCCATGTGCGCGCCGAAGGCGTGATCGAATATTCCGCGCTGCTCTTCGTGCCCGGCCAGCGCCCGTTCGACCTGTTCCACCCCGATCGCCGCCATGGCGTTAAGCTCTATGTGCGCCGGGTGTTCATCACCGACGAGGCGAAGGATCTGGTTCCGGGCTATCTGCGCTTCGTGAAGGGCGTGGTGGACAGCGCCGACCTGCCGCTGAACGTGAGCCGCGAGCTGCTGCAAGCCAGCCCGATGATGGCCAAGATCAAGGCCAACCTCACCAAGAAGATCCTGGCCGAGATCGAGAAGAAGACCGGCGACGAGAGCTACGCGACCTTCTGGTCCGAATTCGGCGCCGCGCTGAAGGAAGGCCTCTACGAGGATACCGACAACCGCGAGACCCTGCTGAAGCTGGTCCGTTTCCGCACCACCGCAGGCGAGGAGGCGGTCTCGCTCGACACCTACCTCTCACGCATGCGTCCGGGCCAGACCGCGATCTACACCGCCTCCGGCGAGGATCCCGTCGCCTTGGCCGCCAGCCCGCAGCTCGAAGGCTTCAAGGCCAAGGGCGTGGAGGTGCTGCTGCTGACCGACCCGATCGACGAGTTCTGGACCCCGGCGGTCGGCCAGTACAAGGAGACGCCCTTCAAGTCCGTCACCCGCGGCGCGGTCGATCTCTCCGGCGTCGAGGCGCCGGAGGGCGAGAAGGACGCGCCGAAGCCGGAAGCCGCCTCCGACGGCCAGATGTCCAGCCTGATCGCCCTGTTCAAGCTGACTCTGGGCGAACAGGTGAAGGACGTCCGCCCCTCGGAACGCCTGACCGACAGCGCCGCCTGCCTCGTGGCCGATGATTTCGGCCTGGACCTGCGGCTGGAGCGTCTGCTGCGCCAGCACAAGCAGCTGGACAAGGCCGCCGCCCGCATCCTGGAGATCAACCCGCGCCACCCCGCCATCAAATCCCTGGCGGAGCGCGTCTCGACCGAAGGCGCTGCGGATACGCTGGCCGACGCCGCCCACCTGCTGCTCGATCAGGCCCGCATCCTGGAAGGCGAATCCCTCCCCGACCCACGCGCCTTCGCCCGCCGCCTGGAGAAGGCGCTCCAGGCCGGGTAGTTTCTGAAAGTTCTGTATCATCGCTGAAAGTTTTCGATCGGGAATTCCTCGATCTGAAATTTCCGTAAGGCGGCGATGATGCAGAACTTGAAAGCTGCGTTTCCCTTAGAGTTAGCCTGATTTAAGCGAATCCAGAAAGCGTCGGCGTCATCAACTCACGTGCCGGCGCCCGCAACAAAACCCCTCACCCTGAGCGACGTCGAAGGGGCCGGGCAAACTCACCGCCGCTTCGCGCTCGCCTGCCCTTCGACAAGCTCAGGGTGAGGTAAGTATTTGTAATTCATAAAAGAGTCGTCATCGCGAGGCGCAGCCGTGGCGATCCATGCGTCAGTGCGGCAGGCGTCAGTCGCCAGAAAAATGGACCGCCACGCTCAGGCGCTTTTGCGCGAAGCGCAAAACGCCGAGCTCGCGGTGACGAACGCCTTAGGGGGCCGTTAAGCCGCCCGCTTAGTCGCCGTTTTTCCCGCCAGGATCGGCTCAAACAGAAACTTGGCCAGATGGCGCACCACGGGGACGGCGACGCCGTCGCCGGTCAGGTGGTAGGCGTCGTTATAGCCTTCGGGCAGTTGATAGCTGTCGGGCAGGCCCATCAGGCGGGCGGTTTCTCGGGCTGAGATCAGGCGCGACCGCACCCTTTCCCCTTCCACCAGCATGATCGTCTGCCGGCTGGAGCCGCCGGCCGGGGTGCGCAGGCAGCCGGCGAGATCGTCGAACCGCACCTCCGCGCGTTGCTGGCGCACGCCGTCGGCGTCGGTCCGGGTTCGGCGATAGACGCAGCCGACCATGCGGCGGCCGGCGGTCTTGGCCTGCTCCAGCTTGGCGCGGTTGGCTGGGGACATCAGCTCGATCAGCCTTCGGGTCTGCTCAGGGGCATGCCAGCCGACGCTGTTCGGGCTCTCTTCGATCAGATCCAGCAGCCGGCTCGACCGTGCGGGCGGTACAGGCGGCGCCCACCAGACCGCCTTGTCCTTGATGGCGTCCGGCAGCCGCGCGATCGCCGATCTCAGCCCCGGCGTATGGAACGGCCCGCTCGGGCCGGCGGCGATCAAGCTCGCGTCGATCGCCAGATCCTCCCGCGCGCCGATCACGAACAGGCGCGGCCGGGATTGCGGCAGAAAGAAATTCGCGTTGATCACCAGCGCTCCGAAGCGATAGCCGGTCTCGGCGAAAATCCGGCAGATCGCCCGGAAATCCTGGCCCTGGCGGGAGGTGATCGCGCCGCAGACATTCTCGATCGCCACCAGTTTGGGCGCGCGGCCCTCGGCCTTCAACGCCTGGATCAGCCGCCAGAACGGATAAAACGCGCCTGAGCGTTGCCCCTGCAGCCCGGCCCCGGCGCCGGCCAGCGAGAGGTCCTGGCAGGGGAAGGAGCCCCAGACCAGATCCGGCCGCCCCGGCAGATCCGCCGCGCTCAGGGCGTTGACGTCGCCCAGATGGAAGGCGTCGCTTCCCCAGTTCGCCCGGTAGGAGGCGGCTTTCTTGGCGTCGATGTCGTTGGCGAAGAGACAGTCCCAACCGGTTTCCAGCCCGGCGCGGACCATGCCGCCGCCGGCGAAGAACTCGTAGAAGCTGGGCATGGCGGCCGGGGCCTCCGTCGGTCTCCGCTGCGTGGCTTGTTAGCTTACTTCAGCTTGCCGGAGCGGGCGACTTGCTTGATCGCCTTCGGGGCCATGCCGGAGAGGGCCGCGATCTTGGTGTCATGGGCGAGAATCAGGGATTTGGCGGCTTCCAGCTCATTGCCCAGGCCATTGTCGAGATCGGCGAGCGGGAGCTTGCGGTTGGAGCTGCGCGAACCGTCGTCGTAGAGCACGTCGAACGATGCGGTGCCGCTCACGGCGGCTTTCTTCTTGGCCACGGGGGCCTCCATCACTTTTGGGGACGCCGCCCTATAGCAGGGGTGGGGGAGAAACCAAAGGCTTCTCCCCCATTTCTTTTTTCTTACGCGGCCATCAGCGAGCGCAGCACGTACTGGAGAATCCCGCCGTGGCGGTAATATTCCAGCTCGTCCAGCGTATCGATGCGGCAGAGCGCGGTGATCGTCTCCGCCTTGCCGTTCGCGCGCTTGATGACGACCTTTACGTCGGTGCGGGGCTTCAACTGGTCGCCGGCGATGCCCGCGAAGTCGAAGATTTCCGTGCCGTCCAGGCCAAGGGTCTGGCGGGTCATGCCGTCCTTGAACTGCAGCGGCAGCACGCCCATGCCGACCAGGTTCGAGCGGTGGATGCGCTCGAAGCTTTCGGCGATGGCGACGCGGACGCCCAGCAGACGGGTGCCCTTGGCCGCCCAGTCGCGCGAGGAGCCGGTGCCGTATTCCTTGCCGGCGACGATCACCAAGGGCACGCCCTCGGCCTGATACTTCATCGAGGCGTCGTAGATCGACATCACTTCGCCCGAGGGCTGGTGCTTGGTCAGGCCGCCGGTGGTGCCAGGGGCCATCTCGTTCTTCAGGCGGATGTTGGCGAAGGTGCCGCGCATCATGACCTGATGGTTGCCGCGGCGCGCGCCGTAGCTGTTGAAGTCAGCCGGACGCACTTGATAGCTGATCAGATATTCGCCGGCCGGGCCGTCGCGCTTGATCGAGCCCGCGGGCGAGATGTGGTCGGTCGTGATGCTGTCGCCGAGGATCGCCAGCGGGCGGGCGCCCATGATGTCCTCGATCGGGCCGGGGGTCTTCGGCATGCCTTCGAAATAGGGCGGGTTCTGCACGTAGGTGCTGCCCGGATCCCACTTGTAGGTCTCGCCCGTGGCGGTGACGATCTTGCGCCATTCCTTCGGGCCCTCGAACACGTTGGCGTAGCGCGTCACGAACATGTCGCGGTTCAGCGAGGCGCGCAGCGTGTCGTGGATCTCCTGGTTCGACGGCCAGATATCCTTCAGATAGACCGGCTGCCCGTCGGATCCGGTCCCCAGCGGATCGGTCGCCAGATTGATGTTCATCGTGCCGGCGATCGCATAGGCCACCACCAGCGGCGGCGAGGCCAGATAGTTCGCCTTCACATGCGGGCTGATGCGGCCTTCGAAATTGCGGTTGCCGGACAGCACGGCGGCGACGGTCAGATCGCCCGCTTCAACCGCTTCCGCGATCGGATCCTCCAGCGGGCCGGAGTTGCCGATGCAGGTGGTGCAGCCATAGCCCACCAGATTGAAGCCGAGCTGATCCAGATCGACCTGCACGCCGGCCTTGTCCAGATAGTCGCTGACCACCTGGCTGCCGGGGGCCAGCGAGGTCTTCACCCAGGGCTTCACCTTCAGGCCCTTGGCTACGGCCTTGCGGGCCAACAGGCCGGCGCCGAGCATGACCGAGGGGTTGGTGGTGTTGGTGCAGCTGGTGATCGCGGCGATCACCACGTCGCCGTCGGTCAGGCTGAAGTTCTTGGCCGCGACCGGGATCACCTTGGCGGGCTGGCCGCCATTGCTCTCGGCCAGGGTCTTGGCGAAGCTGCCCTTGGCGTCGGACAGCAGCACGCGGTCCTGCGGGCGCTTCGGGCCGGACATGCTGGGCAGCACGTCGGCGAGGTTCAGCTCCAGGCTGTCGGTGTAGACCGGATCCGGCGTGCTGGCGTCGCGCCACATGCCCTGGGCCTTGGCGTAGGCCTCGACCAGCGCCACCCGCTCTTCCGAGCGGCCGGAGAAGCGCAGATAGTTGATGGTCTCCTGGTCGATCGGGAAGAAGCCGCAGGTGGCGCCATATTCCGGCGCCATGTTGCCGATGGTCGCGCGGTCGGCCAGCGCCAGCGCGTCCAGGCCCGGGCCATAGAACTCAACGAATTTGCCGACCACGCCGCGCTTGCGCAGCATCTGAGTGACTGTCAGCACCAGGTCGGTGGCGGTGGCGCCTTCCGGCATCTTGCCGGTCAGCTTG
>JBMLRS010000609.1:0-1077 GCA_049240905.1 Elsteraceae bacterium | reverse complement strand
TGTGATCTATCGCCGTGAAGTGAAGCCGGATCAGGCCTTCCGCGTCACCGCGCAGATCCTGGGGCTGGACGAAAAGCGCCTGCATCTCTGGCAGACCATGTACGCGGAAGGCGACGACGCGCCGGCCGCCTTCAACGAGACGATGATGCTGTGCGTGCGCCAGGATGATCCGAAGGCGACGCCCTGGCCCGCCCCGGTCTACGCCGCGCTGATGGAAATGGCCGACGCGCACGCCAAACTGCCGGTTCCGCCGGAAGCCGGACGGCGGGTGTCGATGACGCGGGGGTAGGGCGCCCTACCGCGCCGTATAGCCGCCGTCGACCAGCAGATCAGCGCCGGTCATGAAGGAGGAGCGGTCGGAGGCCAGGAAAAGAGCGGCCTCCGCGATCTCCTCCGCCTCGCCGACCCGGCCGATCGGGTGCAGGGGCACGAAATGGGCGTCCAGCGCCTCGTCGGTCATGTAGAGATTGGTCAGGCGCGGCGTGCGCACGGCGCCGGGGGAGAGGGTGTTGACCCGGATGTTCTCCCGCGCATGGTCCAAAGCCATGCCCTTGGCCATCTGGATCAGCGCGCCCTTGGTCGCGGAATAGCAGAAGCGCCCGGCGGTCGAGACCGATCCCAGCTGCGAGGCGACATGGATGACGCTGCCGCGCCCAAACTCCCGCATATGCGGCACGGCCTGCTTGGAGAACAGGAAGGCGGAGGTGAGGTTCACCGCCAGCGCCTTGTGCCATTCGGCTTCGGGCAGGGCGACCACGTCGGCCGGCGGCGAGCGCGCGGCGGCGTTGTTCATGAGGATCGAGACCAGTTTCCCGCTGGCCTTCAGCTCGGCGAACAGCTTTTCAATCCCCGGCCCGTCGGTCACGTCCAGCACTTTCGGGAGGATCGAGGCGCCGGCCTCCGCCGCCAGGCTCTCCAGCGCGGCGCGGTCGAGATCGACCGCCACCACCAGCGCGCCTTCGCGGGCGAACAGCAGCGCGGTCGCCCGACCGATGCCGACCGCAGCGCCCGTGATCAGCGCGACGCGGCCTTCCAGAACCCCTTGCTGGGTCATAGGTCAGATCCTTCCAAGGCCGG
>JBMLRS010000608.1:0-9374 GCA_049240905.1 Elsteraceae bacterium | reverse complement strand
ATTCCGCACCTGCTCACCCCCGTCGTGACCGACCCGAAGAAGGCGATCCTCGCCCTGAAATGGGCCGTGCGCGAGATGGAGGAGCGCTATCGCGCCATGGCGAAGGTCGGCGTGCGCAACATCGACGGCTACAACGCCCATCTGGCGGAGCATCCGAACCTCGCCGAAGCGCCCCTGCCCTACATCGTGGTGGTGGTCGACGAGATGGCCGACCTGATGATGGTCGCCGGCAAGGAGATCGAGGCCGCGATCCAGCGTCTAGCGCAGATGGCGCGCGCCGCCGGCATCCACCTGATCATGGCGACGCAACGCCCGTCGGTCGACGTCATCACCGGCACGATCAAGGCGAACTTCCCGACCCGGATCAGCTTCCAGGTCACCAGCAAGATCGACAGCCGCACCATTCTGGGCGAGGCCGGCGCCGATCAGCTGCTGGGTCAGGGCGACATGCTCTACATGGCCGGCGGCGGGCGCATCACCCGCGTCCATGGTCCCTTCGTCAGCGACGGCGAAGTCGAGTCCGTGGTCCGGCACCTGAAGGCGCAAGGCGCGCCGAACTTCGTCGAGGGCATCACCGACGAGGAAGAGGAAGACGCGGTCGAAGCCTATGAGAGCGAGTCAGGCGGCATCGGCGGCGACGACGACGTCTACACCAACGCCGTGGCGCTGGTGATCCGCGAGAAGAAATGCTCGATCAGTTTCATCCAGCGCCATCTGCAGATCGGCTATAACCGGTCGGCGCGGATCGTGGAGCGGATGGAGAACGAGGGCGTGATCGGCCAGCCCAATCATGTCGGCAAGCGCGAAGTGATCGGTCGCCGCGCGCCGCGCGAGGACTGATCGCGCGAGGATTAGAGGATCAGCGGCCCTTCGCGCGCTGCAAGCCGGTTCCCGGCTTGGGCGGCGGGGGGCCGTCGATCAACTGCTGCACTTGGCCGGCGGAGATCGGCTGCCCAAGGATCTTGGTCATGGTGTCGGCCGCCAGCGCGTAGGCCGCCGGCTTGACGTTCGCCACCCGTCCGCCGGACGAGGCGCGGACGGCCAACAAGGCCCGCACATAAATCCCCTGCGCTAGTCGCGGCAGATCCTCCGGCCCGTAAAGACGGCTGGAGAGTTCGCGCGCCATCTTATCGCGCGCCTGCTGTAGAACGTCGTTCGGGTTCACGGCTGCTGACATGGAAACAACGTACTCCAGACAAAAGACGACGGACAAGACCACGGACGAATGCGGATGTCCAATAGCACATTCTCAGCAATATGCCGGGTGACTGTTGGAATCTGGCGCGAATACCGTCATTCTCCGCGGACAAAAAAGTATCGCTCCTCCCCCCGAGACGTACGAAGGAATCATCCATGCTTAAGGGTAAAGCCGCTATCGTGACCGGATCCACCAGCGGAATCGGGCTTGGAATCGCCCGCAAGCTCGCAGCTCAAGGCGTCAATCTGATGCTGAACGGCCTGGGCGACGCCGCGACGATCGAAGCCACCCGCGCCTCCGTCGCCAAGGAATTCGGGGTAGACGTCCACTACTCCTCCGCCGACATGTCATCGGCCGAGCAGGTCGCCAAGATGGTGTCGGACACCGAAGCGAAGCTCGGCGCCTGCGACATCCTGGTGAACAACGCCGGCATTCAATTTACAGCAAATACCGAGGATTTTCCAAACGATAAGTGGAACCTGATCATCGCGATCAATCTGTCGGCAGCGTTCTTCGCCATCAAGGCCGCCCTGCCGGGCATGCAGAAACGCGATTTCGGACGCGTGATCAACATCGCCTCGGCCCACGGCCTGGTCGGCTCGGTTCATAAGGTCGCCTATGTCGCCGCCAAGCATGGCATCGTCGGCATGACCAAGGTGGTCGCGCTTGAGAACGCCGAGCGAAACATCACCTGCAACGCGATCTGCCCGGGCTGGGTTCACACCCCGCTGGTGCAGAAGCAGATCGAAGACCGCGCCGCCGCCGCCGGGATCACGGTCGAGCAGGCGACCCACGAACTGCTGGCCGAGAAGCAGCCGTCGCTGCGCTTCGCCACGGTCGACGACATGGGCGATCTGGCCGTCTTCCTGGCCAGCGACGCTGGCCGCTCGATGACCGGCGTCTCCTTGCCGGTCGATGGCGGCTGGACCGCGCGTTAAGCACAGGGATCTTTCGCCATGAACGTCGAAGACATTCTGCATCTGCCGTCGATGCCGGCGAGCAGCCCGAGCTACCCGCGCGGGCCCTATCGCTTCATCGACCGCGAATACTTCATCATCACCTACGAAAGCGACCCGGAGGCGATCCGGCACGCCTTGCCGGAGCCGCTGCAGCCGGCCCCGGGGAATCTCGTGCTCTACGAGTTCATCCGCATGCCGGACAGCTCCGGCTTCGGCGATTACACTGAAAGCGGCATCGTGATCCCCTGCCTGCTCGACGGGGAGGAGGTCAACTTCACCGCCCAGATGTATCTGGACGACGAACCGCCGATCGCCGGCGGCCGCGAGATCTGGGGATTCCCGAAAAAGTCGGCAGATCCGAAGCTGGAGGTCGTGCATGACACGCTGACCGGCACTTTGAGCTACGCCGGCCAACAGGTCGCCCTCGGCACCATGGGCTACAAGCACGACAATCTTCTGGCGCGCGGTCATGACCTGGCTCATGTCGACGCCAAGAAGCAGGACGCGATCCAACACAAGATGACCAAGACGCAGATCAATCTGAAATTGATCCCGCATGTCGACGGCAATCTCGCGATCGCTCAACTCGTCGCCTATAACTTGGTGGACGTGACGGTGAAGGGGGCTTGGGCCGGCCCGGCGCGGCTGCATCTGGTGCCGCATGTCAACGCCCCGGTCGCCGATCTGCCGGTGCGCAAAGTGGTCGGCGGTCTGCATTTCGTCGCCGACCTGACCCTGCCGTTCGGCCGGGTCGCCTACGACTACATCGAAAAGCACGGCACGCGGAAGATCGACTAGCTTCCGCTTTCGGGCGCTCCTCGCTTTTGCGGGGAGCGCCCATCCTTTTTCTAGCCATGAAGCAGCTAAATCAAAGTTTTGCCCTCACCCTGAGCGTGCCGAAGGGTGAGCAAGCGACAGAAGCGAAAGAGTTCGCCCATCCTTCGACAAGCTCAGGATGAGGTTTTACTTTTACCCGTTCAACTTCAGCCTTGATCAGAGAAGATCTAGAAGTAGGTTTCGACCAGATCGACGCTGGACGTCTCGCCGATCTTTCCCCAGTTCTGCTCGAGCCAAGAGTCGGCGGCCATAGAGCCGAGACGCTTCAGGTGCTCGAGGAATTCCGGCTCCGAGTTCAGCTTCGTCGAGGCTCCAAGGTCGTTCAGCGCTTGGGAGGTGACGATATGCACGTTCATGCGCTTGTATTGTTCGGGATCCAGCTTGCCTTCGTCGATCAGCTTGGTGACGAAGTGCACCGCGCGCATTTCCCGCATCAGGCTTGAGTTGAAGCTGATCTCGTTCACCCGATCCATGATGTCGCGCGCCGAAGTCGGGATCTCTTCGCGATAGAGCGGGTTGATCTGGGCGATCACGATGTCCTTGCTTTGGCAGGCGTAGATGATCGGGAACAGCGCGGGATTGCCCATATAGCCGCCGTCCCAATAGAACTCGCCGTCCAGTTCCACCGTCTGGAACAGGAAAGGCAGGCAGGCTGAAGCCAGAAGGCACTCCACCACCATCTCGTTGTTGTTGAACACCTTCACCTTGCCCGTGCGCACGTTGGTGGCGCAGATGAAAAGCTTGATGTCGCGGTAGGTGCGCAGGAAGTCAAAATCGATCGAGGCCTCCAGCACGTCCTTCAGCGGATTGATGTTCATCGGGTTGAGCTGATAAGGCGACATCATGCGGCTCAGCAGATCGAACATCATGAAGCTTGGGGAATGATCCAGCCGCCAGCCCCCCATCATCTTGTCGAAGGGAGAACGTTGCAGCGGCCCCTTGCTCCCCGCCTCGGCGATCCGGTGCCAGAAATCGTCCAGCGCCTGGCGCGCCCCGGCGCGGCCGCCCTTGGCCATGCCGTAGGTCAGCACCGCCGCGTTCATCGCGCCGGCGCTGGTGCCGCAGACGCCGTCATAGCCGAGCCGCGGCTCCTGCAAGAATCGGTCAAGCATCCCCCAGGTGAAGGCGCCGTGCGAACCGCCGCCCTGGAGCGCGAGATTGACCTTTTTCTCCTCATGAATCGCAGCCGACCGGGCCGGGGCGGGCTTGGAGGCCTCAAGGGGGGCGGATGTCGCTTTGGGCTTCTGGGGCATCGTCTTCCAATCTGGCGAAGAATCGGGATTAAGCAAGAATGCCACAATCATGCGGGGCGGCGCAGGCCGGGTGCAAGAAATCATCCGCAAGATCACGGGAAGCGCCAGTAAGGCCGCTTCGTCCGCGCGCCTACGACTAAAGACGACCGCGCCTCCAGAAATGAGGAGACGCGCCCTGACGAATTGCGACTACTCTGTGTATCCGACTATGCTCGAAATATCTATCGGCGCGGGGCGAAGACCGTCTCACGCCTCCCCCCTCTGACCATCAGGACCGCCGATGACGACTTTCGCTTCCGCCCTCGAGGATCATGCGGCCGTCAGCAGCGGCGCGAAGACCAGCCTGTCGATCCTCGGCAAGCATCTCGACCGCGTCGCCCTGACCAATCCCGAGATCGACGCCTTCGCAGCGCTTGACCCTGACGTATCGCGCCGCATGGCGCGCGAGGTCGACCCCGCAGCCCCGCTGTCCGGCGTCGTGCTCGCGGTGAAGGACAATATGGACACGGCGGACTTCCCCAGCCGCTACGGCTCGCCGCTCTACGCCGAGCATCGCCCGCCGGCCGACGCGGCCGCCGTCGCCCTCGCCCGCAACGCCGGCGCGACCGTGATCGGCAAGACCGTCACCACCGAATTCGCCGCCTCGCGCGTCGGCCGCACCGGCAACCCGCATCGCCCAGACCATACGCCGGGCGGGTCCAGCAGCGGTTCGGCCGCCGCCGTCGCCTCCGGCATGGCGCATGTCGCCTTCGGCACCCAGACCGTCGGCTCGGTGATCCGCCCCGCCGCCTTCTGCGGCGTGGTCGGTTTCAAGCCCAGCTTCGCGATGATCCCGCGCGTCGGCATGAAAATCGTCGCCGACAGCGTCGACACCGTCGGGATCTTCGCCCGCTCCATCGCCGACGCCGCGCTGCTGTTCGAGGCGGTCGGCGAGATCGCCACGCCCGCCGCCCCGCCGCTCGCGAGCCTCACGATCGGCGTCTGCCGGACGCCCTTCTGGGATCAGGCCGACGCGGCGACCCAGTCTCATCTGGGCGCGACCGCCGATCGCCTGAAGGCCGCCGGCGCCAAGATCGTGGATCTGCCGATGCCGCAGGATTGGGCCATGATCTATGATTGGCACAAGACGATCTGCGAATATGAGGGCGCCAGGAACATGGCGCATGAAATGCGAGTCGGCCGCGACTTCATCGGACCGGATGTGATCGTCCAGTGGGACAATGGCGCGAAGATCAGCCCGGACGCCTACGCCGAAGCCATGAACAAGGGCCGCCGCCTGCGCCAGGAATGGGACGCGATCGCGCAGTCCGTCGATATCGTGCTCACCCCCAGCGCACGCGGCGAAGCGCCCGCCGGCCGCGGCAACACCGGCGATCCTATCTTCAACGGCCTCTGGACTTTCCTGCGCCTGCCCTGCGTCACCCTGCCGACCGGAAAAGGCCCGACCGGCCTGCCGATCGGCAGCCAGTTCATCGGCAAGCGCCGGCATGACGGCGCGCTGCTCGCGGCCTGCAGCGCGCTGGAATCGTCTCTGATCGGCTAAGCGCGAACCCGCGCCGCCTGCAGAAAAGCCTGCCCCCGCGGCGTGACCACGACGCTACGGTCGATCGCCTGACGCGCGATCAACCCGCGGTCGGTCGCGTCCTCCCAGACGGTCAGACGGGGGCAGGAGGTCTTCCAGGCTTCGATCGCTTCGGCGTAGGGCCGGGGTTCGCGCGCGACCCATTCAACCAGGTCGTAGATCAGGCTCTCGGGGGCTTGGGTCATGGCGTCCTCTCCCTCAATGCGTAGGAACAAACAGCAGATAAAGGCCTTGAATCAGGTAGAGGCCGGCGACGCAGGTCACCATCAAGTTGGCCCATTTTCGATATTGCGCGTCGCTGAGCCATTCCAGCACGGGCCGGGCGAGCGTGACGCCGGCCATCGAGGCGCCGACCGCAAGCGCCGCCATGGTCCAGTCGACCGAGGCGACGGTCTCCACCAGCCCGCCGAAATAGACAAATTTGCCGCCATGGCCGGCGAGCTGACAGAAGGCTTTCGTCGCCACGATCTGCCGGCGGTCCAGCTTCCCGCCCAGGAAGAAGCTGTCGATCAGCGGGCCTGAGACGCCGGACAGGAGCAGCAGGGTCATGCTGACGCCGCCATAAAGCAGGCCGCTGCTCACGCTCTCCGGATCCGGCTTCAGCGCCGACGGCACGGCATGGACCAGAAAGGGGGCCAACCCCATGCAGATCAGCACGAAGGGTTTGGAGGGCGTGTAGCGCAGCAGCGCCCAGCCGACGAAGGCGATCGCCGATCCCAAGACGAACACCCCCGCCATCCGCCAGCGCACCTGCCGCCACCACAGCATCCCGCGCCAGCCGTTCGACGCCATCTGGGTGATCGCGTGCAGCGCCATCGTCTCCGGCAGCGGCAGAACGGAGATCAACACACCCATCAGGATCAACCCGCCGACCATGCCGAACACGCCGGACAGGAACGCGGTGAACAGCATCACCAGCGCGACGCCAGCCATCAGCAGAATCGACATGGCTTTTCCCCCCGCCCTTTTCTGCGCGCGTTGCCGTGCGGGCGCAAACGGAGTTAAGTCAGGCCTAGCATAACAATATGTAAGGCTCGTCATGCGCCGCCTGCCCTACCTGAACGGCGTCCGAACCTTTGAGGCGGCGGCGCGCCGCGGCAGTTTCGCCGCCGCGGCGGAGGAGCTGAGGGTCACGCCAGCCGCCGTCAGCCGCATGGTGCGATTGCTGGAGCAGCGCCTCGGCGTCGCCCTGTTCGAGCGCGGCGCCAATCGGCTGACCCTCACCGCCGCCGGGCGCGCCTACGAGGCGGGGCTTGCGCCGATCCTTGACGCGCTGGCCGTCCTGACCGACCAGATCGCGCGGATCGGCCCCGCCAGGATCCTGACCGTCGGCGTCGGCCCCACCTTCGCGATCCGGTGGCTGATCCCACGCCTGGCGGATTTTCAACGTCAGGCCCCGGACGTGGAGGTGCGCATCACCACCGGCGGGGCCGCCGCCGCCTTTGGGGCGGACTGGAGCTGCGGCGTGAAGCTTGGCCACGGCGACTGGCCGGGATTGATCGCGGAGCCGCTGTTCAGCGCCGATCTGACGCCGGTCTGCGCGCCTGCGGTCGCAGCGGGGATCCGCTCGGTCGCTGACCTCAAGGAAGCTGCGCTGCTGCGCGTCGGCCATGCGCCGAACGACTGGCCGCGATGGCTGTCCGCCGCAGGGGCCGAGCGGCTTTCGGCGCGCGGGCCGCTGTTCGAGTTTTATGGTCAAGCCCAGCAGGCGGCGACCGACGGCGTCGGGGTCGCGATCGGCCTCCGCCCTTATGTGGACGACGATCTGCGCGCAGGACGGCTGGTCGCGCCCTTCCCCCTGTCCGTGCCGAAGGGGGAACGCTGGTGGCTGCTCCATAAACCGGCGCGGACCGCCGAACCGGGTTTCGCCGCTTTCCGCCGCTGGCTGCTCGGCGCGGCGCAGGGGTAGAGGCGCGATTCCACGTGAACGGACGCCAAACGGGGGATTACGTTTTCGCAAGCATGGTTTTCCGCAATTGTCGAAGGGCGCGGGGCGGCTTACAAGGCGATCCGTGACCAACTCCCCCCTTCCTCCCTGCCTCGCTTGCGGCGGCGAGCTGTCGACCGTGCTGACCAAGGTGACCGACACGCGCTTCGGCGTCGTCGGGGCCTGGGACGTCGCGCGCTGCGGCTCCTGCGGGCTGGAGCAGACCCAACCCCGCCCGGAGCCCGCCGAACTCGGCCGGCTCTACGCCGCGCATTACAATTTCGGCGGGGAGCGCGACACGCTCTACACGCGGCTGCGCGGCGCTTTCCTTACCTCCTTCCTGTATCGGGTCTGGGCGGCGATCGACGGCGACATATCCTTCCATTTCCAGCCCGGCCAGGGCCGGCTGATAGACGTGGGCTGCAACGAGGGGCGAGGGTTGGCGCTCTACGCCCGCAACGGCTTTTCCGCCGTCGAGGGGCTGGAGACCAATCCCACCGCCGTCGCGGCGGCGCGCGGTCGCGGCTTCACCGTCCACGCCCAGGAGCTGTCGGACTTCCAGCCGACCGAACGCTATGACGTGGTCGTGCTCTCCAACGTGCTGGAGCATGCGCTTGTGCCGGCCGAGATGCTGGCCGACGTTCGGCGCATTCTCAAGCCAGGCGGCGAGGTCTGGATCTCATGCCCCAACGCGGACAGCAAGCTGCGCCATCTGTTCGGCCGCGCCTGGATCAATTGGCATGTGCCCTTCCACATCGTGCATTTCACCGAGGCGACCTTGGACCGGACGGTGGAGGCCGCCGGTTTCCGGCCGATCGCGCGCGGCCAGATCACGCCCGCGCTCTGGGTCGCGCATTCCCTGCTGGCTTGGGCCGGCGCGCGGCCGGGCAAGGAGACGCGGCTGCTGCGCAACCCCTTCACCATCATGGCGGTCATGGCCTTCTGCCGAGGGCTCCTGTTCCCCCTGCTCGCCCTGATGAACCGGGGCCGCGTCGGCGATTGCCTGATCCTGCGCGCGCGCCGGATGGACGGCTGAGATGCGCATCCTGCTGCATGATTTCCCAGGCCATTCCTTCCCGGTTCAGCTCTCGCGGGCGCTGGCCGCGCGCGGCCATGTCGTGCGCCATCTGACCTTCGCCGATTTCCCCACGCCCCAGGGTCCGGTGACGCCGCGCGAAAACGATCCGCCGACTCTGACCCTGGCCACCGTCGCCCTGCCGGAGCCGTTCGAGAAATACAGCTTCGTGAAGCGCTGGCTGCAGGAGCGGCGCTACGCAAAGGCCTTGGTCGCCGACGCCGAGGCCTTCGATCCCGACGTAGCCATCGGCGGCAACGCGCCGTTGGACGTGCAAAACGCTTTGCAGGCCTGGGCGCGCCGGCGCGGCAAGCGCTTCGTGTTCTGGCTGCAGGACGTCTATGGCGTGGCGATGACCGCGATCCTCAGCCGTCGCTTGCCGTTGCTGGGGCCGGTCGTCGCCTGGTGGTACCGCAATCTCGAATATCGGCTGTGGCGCCAGTCGACCGTGGTCGTGCCGATCACCGAGGATTTCAATCCGCTGCTGGCGCGCTGCTCGGTCGATCCTGATCGGATCGTGGTGGTGGAGAACTGGGCGAACCT